>CAYTYA010000021.1:0-26386 GCA_964442015.1 uncultured bacterium | reverse complement strand
ATTTGTCGATGTCTTCGAAGCATACAATCATCCATAACAACAATTAACCCTGAATTATTTGCTAATTCCGCTGCTTCATGATTAATGACTCCATCTTGAAGCCATAATGCTTTTGCCTTGATGTTTATTGCGCTCTCTGCTATAGGTACAATATATTCTGAACGTCGAAATACGTCAACAACATCTACAGGTTCACTAATCTCTTTTAGAGAAGGATAACATTTTATTCCAGCAATTTCATTGTGTCCTGGATTAACAGGAATAATATTATATCCCTGCTCTTTCATATACATGGAAACATAATGACTAGGGCGTTCAGGCTTAGGGCTCATGCCAACTACTGCTATTGTTTGCATTGAAAAAATTTCTTTGATGTCAACTAACGAATTCATCGTCTTCGTCTAACTAAGTTAGCAAGAACGTAAGATATAATCTTAGGATTTTCCTTTAATCGGCGTAACGAATAATCGAACCAATCTGGCCCAAAAGGAATATACTGTCTTACAGTATAACCCTTATTAAGCAACTGTTTTAGTCTATTACCCATAGGTACACCATACAATACCTGAAATTCAAATCTGTTATTTGGGATATTGTTTTGTTCAATCCAAGTTTCAATACGATCAATAAGAGGAATATCATGTGTGGCAATTGCAGCAAACCCTTCACCTGAAAGAATTTGTTTAGTAATGAGAAAGAAATTATCCTGTATTTCATTTCTATCTTTTAAAGCAATATTTGACGGTTCATTATAAATCCCCTTGCAAATTCTTGTATTAAAACCTGGCGCATTTAATGCTTTAGCATCTTTGAGAGAACGCTTGAGATATGCTTGCAATACGATTCCTATTTTTTCATAGCTGGAAATATATTTTTGATATAAATCAATAGTCTTTTGTGTATAAGGAGAGTTCTCCATATCTATTCTTAGGAAATTATTATAAGATTCTGCATGACGTACAATTTGTTGAAAGTTAGTTTCAACAAGTTTTTCATCAAGTTCCAGACCAATATGTGTCAGTTTAATTGAAATATTGCAGTTTATTGTTTCTTTATCAATTACATTATAAAGACTGCAATAGTCTTTTGTTATCTCTTCTGCTTTAGCAGGAGATTGTATATGCTCTCCCAAAATATCAACAGTGCAAGCATAACCAAGTTTGTTCATTTTTTTTACTACTTGGACTGTTTTTTCAGTAGTCTCACCAGCAACATATGCTTTTGCAAATGGATGAACCATCCATTTAGGTAAATTACTGATAAGGGATAGGATTCCGATATTTATCAATGACATGATCGTATAATTTAGGATATTGCTCTTAATGTTGCCAATTGCTTTGCTGACATAAAATTATAGTGAAGTTTGGCTTGACTACAGAAAAAGCATTCAGCTAAATTCAGTGCTTGCGAAAAGCTGTATAAATATAATGTACCGTGACTTTGGAACCGTTTTAATCTTTGCTATGCTAGCAATAGTTTTAGTATATGTTCCTTTATTTATTCAAAGTTTAGTAGCCCCTAGCGATAAGACCCCAGATAAACTTGATAATTATGAATGTGGTGAAGAACCGGAAGGTTCTGCTTGGGTGCAGTTCAATATTCGTTTTTATGTCATAGCGCTCATATTTCTTATTTTTGATGTTGAAGTAGTATTTTTATTTCCATGGGCCATGGTTTTTAAAGATATGGGTATGGTAGCATTTGTTGAAATGGGAATCTTTTTACTCATATTGATTGTAGGCTTAGCATATGTTTGGAAAAAAGGTGATTTGGATTGGGTAAAATATAATGTGAAGTATGGTAGAGGGCGATATCGTCAAAAAGCTTCGCAAAGGGAAGGAGAAGCTATTGGGAGTATTTGAAAACAAGTTTCAGGATAATGTAGTTGTTGCATCACTTGATAAATTATTAGGCTGGGCAAGATCTACATCTCCTTGGTTTTTTCAATTTGGACTAGCATGTTGTGCGATTGAAATGATGGCAACGGCAGCTAGTAGACATGATTTGATGCGAATTGGAATGATTCCAAGATCATCTCCAAGGCAAGCAGATGTAATGATTGTAGCGGGAACAGTTACTTTAAAAATGGCTCTTCGAGTAAAGAAACTCTATGAACAGATGGCAAATCCTAAATACGTTATCTCCATGGGTAGCTGCGCCACAAGTGGAGGGCCGTATTGGCAACATGGGTATCATGTCTTAAAAGGGGTTGATTTGGTAGTGCCAGTGGATGTGTATGTACCAGGATGTCCACCAAGACCGGAAGCATTAATTGAAGGATTATTAAAACTTCAAGAAAAGATACAAAGTGAACGACCTCTTACGCGGAAGACTGCATGACTGACAATTTAGAACAGCTGATTAAAGAAGCTGTTGAAAAAGCATTAGAAGGAGATATGGATGCGGTCAATAATATTGAAGATCGTGTTACTCGTTCGAAGGCGAAAGCAGCTCTTGTAAAAGCAAAACGAGAAGCTGCCAAAGAAGAAACGGAAGCAAACCCTGATGAAAATTCAAATGATTCATCAGATTCAAAACAGGCTAAAACAACTAATGAACATATAGCTGAATTACTTATTCAGCAATTTCCCGATGATATTAACAAAGAATTATCTTCTCAAGAACATATCCAAATTCAATCTAAGAATTGGTTGGTAATTTCCACGTTTTTGCGTGATGACCCATCGTGCTTATTTGATTCTTTACAGTGCATAACTGGAGTAGATCTAGGGGAAGAATCTGATTTAGAAGTTAGATATAATTTGCATTCCATGACTCATCGTCATGCAGTTGAAATAAGGATTTCTTGTCCACGTAATAAAGCAAAAGTTCCATCAGTTGAATCTATATGGCGAATTGGGGATTGGTTTGAAAGAGAAACATATGATATGTATGGAATCGAATTTGAAGGCCATAGAGATCTTACAAGGATATTACTTCCTGAGGATTGGGAAGGATGGCCATTAAGAAAAGATTATGAAGTCCAAGAAACATATCATGGCATTGTAGTTCCAAAGGTGAAAGAAGGATGGGAATAGTAAAAGGCGATCAAATGGTTTTAAACATAGGGCCTCAACACCCTAGTACGCATGGTGTTCTACGTTTAAAAGTAGTCACTGATGGCGAGATTGTTTCTGATATAGAGCCTATTATAGGATACTTACATCGATGTTTTGAAAAACATTGTGAGAATTCTACTTACGAACAAGTTATTCCATTTACTGATCGTTGCGATTACATCGCATCCATGAATAACAATTTTGGATATGTTGTGGCAATGGAAAAGCTAATGGAAATTAAAGTCCCCGATCGTGTTGAATATATTCGAATAATTATGGCTGAATTGAATCGAATTGCCAGCCATCTTCTTGCCTTAGGCGTGTATGGACTTGATGTGGGTGCTTTTACTCCTTTTCTTTATATGTTTAGAGATCGTGAACGTATTCTTGATATTTTTGAACTGACATGTGGAGCAAGATTATTATATAATTATATGTGGGTAGGTGGCGTTTCTCATGATCTTCCTGTTGGATTCGTTGAAACTGTATATGGTTTTTTAGATTATTTTGAACCCAAATTAAAAGAGTACAATGAAATATTAACTTATAATAAGATTTTTATAGAAAGAACGGCAGACGTAGGCGTCTTACCCCCAGAAGTTGCCATTAGCTATGGAGTTTCAGGTCCAAACTTAAGGGGATCTGGCGTTAAATGGGATTTACGCAAAGATGAACCGTATTCGATTTATGAGCGTTTTGATTTTGATGTACCAGTTGGAGAAGGAACTGTTGGTACTACTGGTGATTGTTGGGATCGATTTTATGTCCGAATGCTAGAAATGACTGAAAGCGCAAAAATTTTGCGTCAAGCATTAAAAGATCTTCCGCAGGATGGGGATGTGCATCAGGCTATTCCTAAGAAAATTCGACCACCAAAAGGATCAATATACCAGAGAACTGAAAGCCCTAGAGGTGATTTAGCTTACTATATAATTAGTGATGGCTCACCTCAGCCATATCGATTAAAAATGCGTTCCCCTGCTTTTACGGCTCTAAGTGTTCTTAATGAAATATCTAGAGGGTGGATGCTCTCCGATGTAATAGCCATCTTAGGAAGTCTTGATATTGTTTTAGGAGAGATTGATCGATGATTGTTGATCAGCTTATTGATTGGCTCCCAACGAGCGTAGCCTGGCCTGGTCTTACATTTATTGTAGCGGTAATCTTATGCGCTGTACCAGTATTTCTCTTTATTGCTGTATATGCATTAGTTGCTATATATGGAGAATTAAAAATTTCTTCTTTTATTCAGGACAAGGTTGGTCCAATGGGGCAAGGTGTTGGTTTGCATGCATGGAGATGGGGATTGCTTCAACCTGTAGCAGATGCATTAAAGTTAATTTTAAAAGAAGATATTATTCCTTCAGCCGCTGATAAGAAATTATTTATTCTAGCTCCTTTCATTGTTTTTATTGGCGCATTTATTGCATTCTCAGCATTGCCTTTCAGTCAGACAATAATTATAGCAGATATGAATATTGGTATATTTTATATCTTAGCTGTTAGCTCGTTAGGAGTTATTGGTATCATATTAGCTGGATGGAGTTCAAATAACAAATGGTCTTTATATGGTGCAATGCGTTCGGCTGCGCAGATTGTTAGTTATGAAATCCCAGCTGCTTTATCTATTGTAGTAGTAATTATGTTAACTAGTACAATGAGTATGCAAGGAATTATTCAATATCAAAGTGGCTTAGTTTGGGGCTTCCTGCCAAATTGGTTGCTATTTAATAATCCATTTACCTTTTTAGCTTTTATTATCTTTTTTATTAGTGGTGTTGCGGAATGTAATCGTACACCTTTTGATATTCCTGAGGCAGAATCAGAGCTTGTAGCTGGAGCATTTACTGAATATTCGGGTATGCGATATGCATTTTTCTTTTTAAGCGAATATGCAAATATGTTTGTAGTCAGCGGTGTAGCCGCTGCAGCATTTATGGGAGGATGGCAAAGCCCTATTCCTGGGATGTTTAATACTCCTGGTTGGGGTTTGTTTTGGTTTATGAGTAAAAGTATGTTTTTGATATTTATGATGATATGGTTTCGTTGGACTTTTCCAAGATTGAGAGTCGATCAGTTAATGGATGTTTGCTGGAAGGGATTTATACCTATTTCATTATTTAATATTTTTGGTGTTGGCATTTGGTATTTAATAGTAGGATGAGCTTATGGGCAATTATTTAAAAAATATTTGGGAAACTATCACGACGATGATGACTGGAATGAGAGTTACTTTACAGCATTTATTATCTATACGTCACGATAATGTTACATTGCAATATCCAGAAGAAAGATGGCCTCGGCCTGAAAGGGACATTGGTTTTGATCATAGTAATTACAATGTAATTAGGTCAAGGTTGCATGTAGATATTGACGACTGTATTGGTTGCTTAAAGTGTGAAAGGGCTTGCCCAGTAGATTGTATTAAAATTGATACAGTAAAAGTCCCCAATAGAGGGGAAGATATACGTAGTATTGGTCACACGGGTGTCACAGCAAATGGAACAAAGAAAGCAATGGTTGTTTCAAGATTTGATATTGATATGACGGAATGTTGTTATTGCAATTTATGCACATACCCTTGTCCAGAGGAATGTATTTATATGACGGGTGGACCAAATTCAGAGAAACATGAAATCGATTATGAGTTTTCTGAGTATGATCGTAATGATCTAATATTTCGTTTTGCAAAAAAAGTTTCTGATGAAGAGATTGAAAGTGCGACGTCTGTTTCTGAAGGTGGAGAAAGCTAAATGGATAATATTGCTTTTGGATTAATTATAGCAATTACGCTTGGTTCAGCATTGATGGTGGTGATTTCAAAGCAGTTATTGTACTCTGCAATAGCATTATTGTTTACACTTTTTGGTGTTGCTGGTTTATATATTTTCATGTGGGCGGATTTTATGGCAGGTGTTCAAGTGGTCGTTTATATAGGAGGGATTTTAGTCCTTTTAATTTTTGGTATTATGTTAACCAATAAGATAAGTTCTGTTAATATATCACATACAAGTTTGCAACGAGGGGTTGGCGCTGTAGTTACATTAGGTGTCTTAGGTTTCTTAATTCCAATGATCAAAAACACCTCCTGGCTGCAGCTTTCTTCTGCAGAGCCAACTCAGACCGCTGAAAGCATAGGAAGATTGTTAATGATGGAGTACTTACTTCCCTTTGAGGTTGCGTCTTTACTTTTATTGGGTGCTTTAATTGGCGCTGCAATGTTATCGAGAAACACGAATTGATGGATAATCTTCAAACTTACCTTTATATAAGTGCAATCCTATTTTCTCTTGGATTATATGGAGTCATCACTCGCAGAAATGGAATCGCAGTTTTGATGGGAGTTGAGTTAATATTGAATTCCGCAAATATTAATTTTGTTGCTTTTGCGCGTTTTGGAGGAATGAACTTTAGCGGACAGGTTTTTGCACTGTTTGTTATTATCATGGCAGCGGCAGAAGCAGCTGTTGCATTAGCAATTATAATAAATGTATTTAATAATCTTGATACAGTTAATATAGATGATGCAAGAGAATTAAAATTATGACTGGGGACATGTTAATTAATTATGCTCTAGGTATATTATTCTTACCTCTGGTATCATTTACTATTTTAATTTTTGTTGGTAAGCGGTTGCATCGGCAAGGGGATATCGTAGCAATTGGTACAATTGTACTTACCTTAATATTATCATTAGCCATGTTTGGTAGTATGTTACTATCGCACGACCCTTTATTCAAGCATGAGGCTTCTTTTACATGGATGGATCTGGGTGATTTTAAAATTAAGCTTGGTTTCTTAATTGATAATATCACAATAATTATGCTTCTTGTTGTCTCTCTGATATCAACTATGACGCATATTTTTTCGACTAAATATATGGAAGGTGATATTCGATATTCTAGATACTACGCTTATCTTGGGCTTTTTACCTTTAGTATGAATGGTATCGTTTTGGCGAATAATCTTGTTTCCCTATATATTTTTTGGGAATTAGTTGGGGTCAGTTCTTATTTATTAATTGGCCATTGGTTTGAAAAAAATTCTGCTGCTGATGCAAGTAAAAAAGCTTTCCTAACGAATAGGGTGGGAGATATAGGTTTTTTTATTGGATTAATGATAGTATTCACTGCTTTAGGAACTTTTAATTATGCAGAGATTTTTGAAGGAGTAGCAAAAGGGACAATATCTGGTACACTATTGACATTTGCTGGAATTGGTTTATTTATGGGTGCAGTCGGAAAATCATCTCAGTTTCCTTTGCATATTTGGTTGCCGGATGCGATGGAGGGCCCTACACCAGTTTCTGCATTGATGCATGCAGCAACAATGGTTGCCGCTGGTGTTTATCTTTCTGTGAGACTATTCCCATTATTTACACCAGATGCGTTACTCTTTATTGCTTATACAGGAGGATTTACAGCAATTTTTGCAGCAACAATTGCAATAACGCAGAATGATATAAAAAAAGTGTTAGCATATTCCACTGTTAGCCAATTGGGGTACATGATTTTAGCAGTGGGTACAGGGGCATATGTCGCAGGTTTTTTCCATTTAGTTACTCATGCAATGTTTAAGGCATGTCTATTTTATGGTTCAGGAAGTGTTATACATGCTATGCATCATTCTTTACATAACTTAAAAGATCATGATACTGATCCGCAGGATATGAGAAATATGGGTGGATTTAAATCAAAAATGCCTATTACATATTGGACTATGTTAATCGCTACACTTGCAATTTCAGGGGTTCCTTTATTTTCAGGCTTTTTATCTAAAGATGCAGTTCTAGCAGGAACTCTTTCATTTGCCAGTCATCATCCACAGCATTTTCTTTTACCAGTTTTTGGTTTTTCTGCTGCTTTAATTACAGCTTTTTACATGTTTAGACTAATTTTTATGACCTTTCATAATGAGCCTAAATTGCCAAATGTATATAAAGATATACATGAATCTCCAAAACCTATGGTTTTTCCATTGATTCTTTTAAGCTCGCTTAGCGTATTCATTTTTTACACCTTACCTTATTTTAATCCATTATCAGATCATGGTTGGTTTATGGAATTAATAAAGGCCAAAGATTCTATGGTTCCTGGTAATCCAAGTGCTCATTATATAGCCGAAGGGATACACCACAGTCACAATCTTACAATGATCTTATCTATTCTTGTTGCATCGTTAGGTATTTTACTTTCGTGGACAGTATATATTAAAAAGAGTGTATCCGCTGATGACTGGTCGAAGAAATTGAACCATTATTATGATCTGTCTCTAAATAAATATTATTTTGATGAAAATTATAATAAATATCTTTATCAACCTTTCTTGCGTTTATCGAATCGTGTTTCTTATATCGATTGGGATTTATACGATAAATATTTTATTAATGGTTTTGGACATATAACAAAATGGCTCTCAACCATTAGTGGTAAGATAGATTATGATGGACTTGATCAAACTATCGTAGATGGACTTGGTAGATCAATGGGTAAAGCTGGATCATCTTTGAAAGAAATTCAGACTGGACGTTTACAAAACTATATGCTGTTTGCTCTTTTTGGAGTGATTATTATTATAATTTTTCAATCTTTTTAACTATGAAGTGATTAGGACAATCGTATGGATAATATTTTAAGTTGGATTATTTGGATTCCTGTTTTGGGGATGGTTGCAATAGCATTCATTCCAAGAGAAAAACAAGATCTGATTAAAAAAGTAGCAGCTGGTGCAACGGGTATCCAGTTACTTGTAGTAATAGTATTATGGTCAGTTTTTGATGCAACTAATGGTTCCTTTCAATTCATGGAAAGAGCTGAATGGATACCATCTCTAGGAATAAGTTATATTCTAGGAATTGACGGGCTCAGTTTGCCAATGGTTGCCTTAAATGCATTAATTGCATTTCTTGGCATTTTTGTTAGTTGGAATATTGATCGTGCTGTAAAAGGATATTTTGCTCTATTTCTATTACTTGATACAGGTGTTATGGGTGTCTTTTTATCATTAGACTTTTTTCTATTTTATGTTTTCTGGGAAGTAATGTTATTGCCTATGTATTTCTTGATTGGAATGTGGGGAGGCCCCCAAAGAGAATATGCTGCAATAAAATTCTTTTTATATACTTTATTCGGTTCTGTTTTAATGCTAATTGCATTACTTGCCTTATATTTTGCTTGTGGTGAAACATTTGATATGCAATTAATGATGGAACGTGCCCCCTTTGCTCTTGATGGAGTAGTCTGGTGGGGGATGAGTGCTATTAAAGTAATATGGGTATTATTGTTTATTGGTTTTGCGATTAAAGTACCTGTATTTCCTTTTCATACATGGCTTCCTTTGGCGCATGTTGAAGCACCAACAGCTATATCAGTTGTATTAGCTGGAATACTTCTAAAATTGGGAGTATATGGAATGTTAAGAATTAACTACACGATGCTCCCTGATGCAGTTTGGTGGTTTGCTGGTGCGCTTGCCTTTTTAGGTATGGTTAATGTTATATGGGGAGCAATGTGTGCCTTAGCTCAAAAGGACTTAAAGAAAATGGTGGCTTATTCAAGTATTAACCATATGGGATATCTATTATTGGGTATGGCTGCTGTTATCGCTGGTGGATCTGTAAATGGTTCGAATTTAATGGCTGCACAAGCTGGAATGAATGGAGCTGTATTCCAGATGTTTAATCATGGTACTATATCAGCCATGTTATTTATTCTAGTGGGAGTTATTTATGAGCAGGCGCATCACAGAGATATTGAAGGATTTGGTGGCCTTGCATCACAAATGCCTAAATATACAGCTATTGTAGCACTAGCATTTTTTGCTGGTTTAGGTTTACCAGGCCTTTCAGGGTTTGTTAGTGAAGCGATGTGCTTCATTGGAGCATTCCCTGTTTTTCGTAATATTGTAATTATTTCTACTATTGGAATTTTATTAAATGCTGCATATTTCTTATGGGCATTTCAACGAATGTTTTTTGGAAAACTAAATGAAAAATATACCAAGCTTGTTGATATTAATAATCGAGAATTATTTACAGTTATACCCCTTTTAGTTATTACAATATTTCTTGGAGTCTACCCTCGACCTTTCTTGGATATGATTAAAGAAACAATGAATATCTTAATTGATCAAGTTGTAGTAGTTGGAGGGATAGCTGGTATATTTTAACTATCAGAGCTATAGATGAATAATCTGTTAAGCATATCATTGTTTTGGCCGGAACTTTTGTTAACTGCCACGATATTAGTTGCTATTATTATTGATATTTTTTCCGTGTCGACTCGAGCCAATAAAGTAAGTAACTTTGTTATTGTTGGTCTATTAGCAACATTAGCTGCAGTTTTTCTCACTAATCACTCCCCAACTACTTTGTTTATGGATTCATTGGCTTTTGATCCATTTGCAAGTTTTATTAAATCCGTAGTTTTGATAGCTACATTACTTGTTATTGTAATTAGTAGATATAGTAATGAGTTTAAAGGTTATCATACGGGAGAATACTATGCTCTATTATGCATAATGGTATTTGGAATGTTTTTGATGGCTAGTGCAATTGATTTAATAACAGTTTATCTATCGATTGAAGTTGTATCGTTAATGTCTTTTATTCTAGCTGGTTACCTTAAAAATAATCCTAGATCAAATGAAGCTTCATTAAAATATGTTATTTATGGAGCATTTTCATCTGGAATTATGTTGTATGGATTAAGTATTATTTTTGGTCTCACTGGTACAACCAAATTTTTTGCTATTCGAGATGCAATTACAGTATTGGACTCATCATCAAATCTTGCTTTAACATTATCAACTATTTTTGTATTAGCAGGATTCGGATATAAGATATCCGCTGTTCCATTTCACTTCTGGACACCGGATGTGTATGAAGGATCACCAACTCCCATTACAGCATATTTATCTGTTGCTCCGAAAGCGGCAGGTTTTGCTTTAATGATACGTTTTTTTAATCAGGTTTTTGTAGATGGTGACTCTTTAAGTTCGCTAGGATGGTATGCGGATGTTAGTTTTGCATGGCCACAAATATTAGGCGTTGTTTCTGTAGTAACAATGACAATGGGTAATTTGGTAGCTATTCAACAAAATAGTGTTAAGAGGATGCTTGCCTATTCAAGTATTGCACATGCTGGATATATGTTAATGGCGTTTCCAACTATTTCTTCCGAAGGTGTCTTTGCTGTAATGATTTATTTGGTCATGTATCTTTTTATGAATCTAGGTGCATTTTTTGTCCTTATTTATGTTTCGCAAAAACAAGGGGGAGAAAATTTCGAACATTTTAGTGGATTAGGATGGCGCATGCCGATTGTTGGTATTGTGATGACAGTTTTTATGTTTTCTTTAACAGGATTACCGCCCACAGTTGGCTTTATAGGGAAATTTTACTTATTTGTTGCTGTTATTAATGCTGGTTCATCTTTTTACTGGATTGCTTTTTTTGGGGCAATTAATACAGTAGTATCTCTTTATTATTATATGAGAGTGGTAAAAACGATGTATTTAGATGGGGAACCGAGTGAGAAAATTACTGTTCCTCCTTTTTCAATGACTATAATATTTTTGGTTTTAGCAATTCCATCAGTTTTCTTTGGAATTTATTGGACTCCAATACTTAATTGGGTTAAAGATAGTTTATTATTTTTTGTGCAAATATAATTGTTCGCTACCTAGGAAATATACTTGACTCATATTAAAATTAGAAAAGGACATAATATTAGGATATCGGGTGCACCGGTAAATGAGTATTATAATGTAGAAAAAACCAAAACTGTTTCTATTCAGCCACAAGACTTTAGATATGTAAAACCTAAACTTTTAGTTAAGGTTGGCGATAAAGTAGAAATCGGATCTCCATTATTTTTTGATAAAATACAACCAAATATTAAATGGGCATCACCAGGTGGTGGAGAGATAAAAGACGTTATTTTGGGTGAAAGAAGATCTATCCAAAATATAATTATCGATTTAGATGAAGAAGAAAACTCAATTATTCATTCTCCAGTCAAATACCAAGAAATTTCTTCTCTTGGAAAGAGTAAAGTAACAGATAGGATTCTGGAAGCAAATTTGTGGCCTATAATTAGGCAACGTCCATTTAATAAAATTGCAGATCCAAATGATAGCCCAAGAGCAATATTTATATCAGGTTTTAATTCTGCTCCATTAAGTGTTAATCTTGATTTTGCTTTACGTCATAAACAATCAGTATTTCAAGCTGGGCTTGATGTATTAAATCAGTTATCAGATGGAGGCGTGCATCTTACTTTTGAAGCTGATACGAATTGCGAGACATTAACTTCTGCAAGGAATGTAAATCTTCACACAGTAATTGGACCACATCCTTCAGGAAATGTTGGGATTCAAATTCATCATGTTGATCCCTGGAAGCCAAATGAAGTTATCTGGGTTATAAATGCTCAACATGTTCTTACTATTGGAGATTTATTTCTTAAAGGTATTTATGATCCTTCAATTGTGGCAACCATTGCTGGTCCAGGAGTAAAAAATCCTGCGCATATAAAAACACGTATCGGTTCCAATCTTGAACTCTTTTTATCTAATAATCTACATTCGGATGATAATAGAATTATTTCTGGTGATGTTCTAACGGGAAAAGAAACAAATGTAAATGGATATTTAGGTTATTATGACACGACTGTATCTATTATTCCTAATTCGGATGAAAGAGAATTCCTTGGATTGTTAAAGCCTGGTAATGAGAATACAAGATATAGTGTAACTAATGCATTTCTATCTCAAAGTAAAAATACATTTAATTTTACGACTCAACAGTCAGGATCTTTAAGGCCAATGGTTCCTATTAATTCTTGGGAGGATGTGCTACCGATGAATATTTTCCCCAATGCATTATACCGATCTATTTTAGCTGAAGATTTTGAAGAAATGGAAGGGTTGGGATTGTTAGAGTGTGATGAAGAAGATTTTGCTCTTTGTTCATTTGTTTGTCCAAGTAAAATTGATGTTGGATCAGTAATCAGACATGGATTAAATCTTATGAAGGATGATGGATAATATGGTAAATGCTCTAAGAAAATTAATTCAAAATATTGAACCAAAATTTATGGATGGTGGACCTTTTCATAAATTTTATCCAATCTTTGAAGCAACAGAGTCATTTTTATTTTCCACTTCTAAAAAAACTACTTCTGGTCCACATATTCGTGATAGCGTTGATATAAAGAGAGTGATGATTTTAGTTGTTTTAGCATTAATACCTTGTTATATCTTTGGTGCGATAAATATTGGTGTTCAATCGGGAATAGCCTTAGGAAAAGAACGCACCCTTTTTGATAATTTTATCTTTGGTATGGGATATATCATTCCTATAATTCTTGTTACTTTTATTGCTGGAGGATTTTGGGAAGTTCTCTTTGCTGTTATAAGAAAACATGATATTTACGAAGGGTTTTTAGTTACTTGTGCTCTTATTCCTTTATTAATGCCCCCAACTATACCTCTTTGGCAGGTATTTGTTGCAACATCATTTGGAATAGTAATTGGCAAAGAAATTTTTGGTGGTGTTGGTTATAATATTTTTAATCCAGCCTTAGTAACTAGAGCATTTATTTATTTTGCTTATCCGACATCCATTGCAGGTGATAAAGTATGGCTTGTTGCCCCTGATGGATATTCCGGCGCTACTGCTTTATCTATACCTGCTGCTACTGAAAATAGTAATGCGCTAGATTTATTAAATAATGTAAATCAATTTGATTTTTCATGGATTAATATGGTTATGGGATATGTGCCAGGGTCTATTGGTGAGACAAATAAAATAATTATTCTACTTGGAGCTCTATTCCTTGTTTATGTTAAAATTGCTTCCTGGAGGACAATGTTAGGTGCAACCCTTGGTTTATTTTTCACAGCTATACTAACTAATATACTGGCACCATTTTCATCAAATACCATGTTAAGCTTACCTCCGCATTATCACTTAGTAATGGGCAGCTTTATGTTTGGTGTAGCATTTATGGCTACTGAGCCAGTTACATCTTCTCATACAAATAGGGGCAAATGGATTTATGGATTTTTGATAGGCTCATTAACAGTAATAATTCGCTCTATAAATCCAGCTTATCCTGAAGGAATAATGTTGGCGATACTATTAATGAATGCCTTTGCACCACTTATAGATTATTTTGTTGTGCAGAAAAATATTAATCAGAGGAAATTACGTTATGCAAAGTAATGTATATACTTTGATATTTACTTCAATTACGACAATAATTCTTGGATTTCTATTATCCTTTGTATCTACTTCATTGAAGGAAACTCAAGAAATCAATGAAGAAATTGATATTATGAAAAATATTCTATATTCGTTGGAATTCAACGAAGAAGATCGTTCTTGGACAGGTGAGGAAGTAAAAAAATTATTTGATTCCTCAGTAATTCAAAAGGTAGTAAATATTGATGGAGAAGTAATTGAAAATTTAACTCCCTCTGAAATCCCAACAGGTAAAATGGAAACCCAATTTCCTTTATATATTAAAATTGTTAATAATTCTATAGATGGTTATGCTATTCCAATCTCAGGTAAAGGATTATGGTCAACTCTATATGGGTATTTTGCGTTAGAAAATGATGGATCAACAGTTAAAGGAATAAGATTTTATAAACATGGAGAAACCCCAGGTCTTGGAGGTGAAGTTGAGAAGGATTGGTTTACAAATAATTTTGTTGGAAAGAGAATAACTGATATGAATGGAAGATTAGTAAGCATTCAATCAATTAAAGGACAAGTTGATACATCTTCTCCAAATGCATTCCATCAAGTTGATGGAATATCAGGAGCTACGATGACTACAAAAGGATTAAATGAGTTTTTAATGAATGATTTAAAAAAATATGATTCTTTTTTCCAAAAGGTCAGATCGGAGTCAAAAGGCTAATGTCGCTTCTTGATAGCAAATCTCGGCAAATTCTAAAAGATCCATTAATGCAGGATAATCCAATTACTTTGCAAGTATTGGGTATATGCTCTGCATTGGCAGTAACAGTAAAAATGGATACAGCAATAGTAATGTCTATAGCAGTGATTTTTGTTCTTACGATGTCTAATACGATAGTATCCATTTTTCGAAATATGATTCCCTCGCGTGTACGAATTATTTTCGCTCTCTTAGTTATCTCTTCTTTAGTTACCTTAACGGATCAATACCTAAAAGCATATATGTATGATATGAGCAAACAATTGAATGTATTCTTGGCGTTAATTATTACAAATTGTATAGTCCTAGGAAGAGCTGAAGCTTTTGCTATGAAAGAAGGTCCGTGGAGATCATTTTTAGATGGTCTAGGTAATGCTTTGGGCTATGGAATTATCTTAGTAGCAGTTGCTGCTTTTAGAGAGTTTTTTGGAAATGGTTCTTTGATGGGTTATCAAATAATATCGGAAGAAATGTATGCTTCTGGATACCAAGATAATGGATTAATTGCTTTTCCACCAGGCGCATTTATTATCTTAGGATTAATTATATGGGTACAGCGTACAATTGGAAAAATAGAGGAAGAATGATTTGTTAGAACACTATATAAGTTTAGCTACCAAGGCAATATTTATTGAGAATATTCTACTAGCCTATTTTCTTGGTATGTGTTCGTTTTTAGCAATTTCTAAACGTGTAGATACCAGTATAGGTCTTGGATTTGCTGTAACTTTTGTTTTAACAATAACTGCACCGGTAAACTGGGCTATTCACCATTATTTTTTGCAAAAGGGTGCGCTCTCTTGGATTGGTTTACCAGAGGTTAATCTTAGTTATTTAAATTTTATTGTTTTTATCGCTGTTATTGCGGCAATGGTGCAGCTTGTGGAAATGATTCTTGATCGATTTTCTGAAAAGTTATATCATAATCTTGGAATATTTCTCCCATTGATCGCTGTCAACTGTTCTATATTGGGTGGGTCATTATTTTTAGTAGAAAGAGATTATAACTTAATGGAATCCACTATCTTTGGATTTGGTTCAGGTTTAGGGTGGTTTTTAGCGATTGCATCAATGTCTTCAATAAGATATAAACTCCGTTATTCTAATGTGCCATTAAGATTAAAAGGTCTTGGTATAACTATGTTATTAACTGGTTTATTATCAATGGCTTTCATGGCATTTTCTGGGATTGATTTATAATGCTTATTGCAACTACCATATCAGGAGTTATTGTTTTTAGCGGGGTAATCCTATTACTAGTAATCCTATTAAATTATGCTCAATCAAAACTTTTACCTCAGGACAATGTTTCTCTTATAATAAATGATAAGGAAAATGAATCTATAATTGTTGCACCAGGCTCTACACTATTATCGGCGTTATCTGCAGAAAAAATATTTTTACCCTCAGCCTGTGGCGGCGGCGGTACTTGTGCTTTATGCAAGTGCCAAGTATTAGATGGAGGCGGAGATATTTTACCTACTGAGGCAGGACATATTAACAGAAAAGAAGCAAAGGATAATTGGCGTCTTTCATGCCAGGTAAAAATTAAGCAAGACATGAAAATTCATGTTCCTGAGGAAATATTTAATATACAAAAATGGGAATGCACGGTTAAATCAAATGAAAATGTTGCAACATTCATAAAAGAGTTAATTCTAGAGCTGCCAGAAGGAGAAAATCTCAACTTTACTGCAGGAGGATATATACAAATTGATATTCCTGAATACCACAATTTATCCTATGCAGATTTCTCTGTTGAGGATCAATATCATCCAGATTGGAATAAATATAATATTTGGGATTTATTTGCAAATAATGATGAGGAATGTTTTCGAGCATACTCTATGGCAAACCATCCTGCTGAAGGAAATAAAGTTATGTTAAATGTGCGTATTGCAACACCTCCACCTCCGCTTTGGGATACAGCACCTCCTGGAATAGCATCATCATATATTTTCAATCTAAAGCAAGGTGATAAAGTTATTATTTCAGGCCCCTATGGCGACTTTTTTGCTAAAGAAACTGATAAAGAAATGGTCTATGTCGGCGGCGGAGCAGGGATGGCGCCAATGCGTAGCCATTTATTTGATTTATTTCATACCAATAAAACAAATAGGAAGGTTTCATTTTGGTATGGAGCCAGATCACTTAGAGAGATGTTTTATGAAGATGACTTCAACAAGATTGTTGAAAAATTCCCCAACTTTTCTTTCCATATTGCTATGTCTGAACCATTACCTGAAGATAATTGGAACGGTCCTACTGGTTTTATACATCAAGTTCTTTTAGATAATTATCTTAATAATCATGAAGACCCTACAGAAGTTGAATATTATCTATGTGGACCTCCTCCAATGATTGATGCTTGTCAAAAAATGCTCTATGATTTAGGAGTTGAGCCAGATATGATTGCGTATGATAGTTTTGGATAAAAATTTAATTTAGATTGGATTATTATCTGACATTTGTTCTTCGCATTTACTATTGTCTCCTCCACATATAGTACAAGATCCATCAGGATTACCTCCACAAGAGCCACTAAGGGGTTTATTATTAAATATTATACCTACAGACATTAGTAGAATAGCAAATAACAGAATTAATGTTCCTATTATAATATCCATAAATTAATTTAATGTAAATCAACCAATTCTGTAAAAGATGATTTCATATTTCAATATTTATTATGATTTAATTATGAAAAGAGTAATTTTAGAACTTATTTTTAATAAAATAATTATATAAGAAATGAAATATTTGAAATATATCTATTTATTATTTCTTTTTCCTATCCACTTATTTGGAGCAAGTGGAGATGGTTCTCATCATATTCCTCATCTTGATGGATCAATATTAACTATTTATTGGGTCATCCCTTTTGCAGGTATTCTTTTATCAATTGCAGTATTTCCACTTATAGCTCCTCACTTTTGGCATAAAAATTTTGGAAAAGTGTCAATGTTTTGGGCTGTTTCATTACTCATTCCTTTATTAATTAGTAATCATGTAGGTTTTAATGTGACTTTGTATGAAGTACTACATGTAGGCCTATTAGAATATGTACCATTTATAATCCTTTTACTGGCATTATTTACTATTTCTGGTGGGGTTCGACTTAAAGGGAGTCTTGTTGGGAAACCGATTGTTAATTTATTAATTATTTTAATTGGAACATTGCTAGCTAGTTGGATGGGTACAACAGGTGCTGCAATGTTATTAATTCGTCCTCTTATTCGCGCAAATCAGAATCGTAAATATAAAGTACATACGATTGTTTTCTTTATATTCTTGGTTGCCAACATTGGGGGTTCTTTAACCCCTTTAGGTGACCCTCCTTTATTTTTAGGTTTTTTGAAAGGGGTATCTTTTTTCTGGACCACTTCCGCAATGTTTTTACCCATGTTAATGGTTGTATGCTATCTAATTATTGTTTATTTCTTATTGGATAGTTACCTGTATAAAAAAGAAGATTTCTCAGTTGCAGAAAATAATGATGACATAAATACTGAAAAACTTTCATTAGATGGATCGTTTAACCTATTATTGCTTTTAGGTGTAATTGGTTCTGTTTTATTAAGTGGGTTTTGGAAGCCACATATACATTTTTCTATTTATCATGTACATGTAGAATTACAAAACTTAACTCGAGATATATTGCTACTATTATTAACCTATGTAAGTTGGCAACAAACACCAACAAGCATTAGAGAAGCAAATGAATATACATGGTTCCCAATTGTGGAGGTTGCAAAGTTGTTTGCTGGGATATTTATTACTATTATTCCTGCAATTGCCATATTAAAGGCGGGTGATAAGGGAGCTCTTGCTGCCATTATTCAATCTGTTTCCAATGAATCTGGCCCTGTAAACTTCATGTATTTTTGGCTAACAGGAATTTTATCTAGTTTCTTAGATAACGCACCAACATACCTTGTATTCTTTAATACTGCTGGAGGTGACCCTACCTTACTTATGAATGATTATTACAATACCCTTCTAGCAATTTCTGCTGGTGCTGTATTTATGGGAGCAAATACATATATTGGTAATGCTCCTAATTTTATGGTCAAGTCCATATCGGAATCATCAGGTATTGAAATGCCAAGTTTTTTTGGTTATTTTGTTAAATATTCCATACCTATTCTATTTCCTATATTTTTTATTGTTAGCTTAGTCTTTTTCTAGTGCGTATTACTAAAGTAACTACGAAAACGGGGGATAAAGGTAAAACTGCCCTTGCTGATGGTAGCCGAGTATTAAAAGATAGTTTGCGCGTTCATTGTTTAGGCTCTATTGATGAGTTAAATGCTTCTATTGGCTTCGCAGCTGTATTATTACCAAAAAAACCAGAAATTGATTTTAAATCAATCCAAAATGATCTAATGAATATTGGCGCAGAAATTTCTATTCCCATCTCTGAAAAAGATTTTCTTGATCAAGATCGTATAGACTATCTTGATAAAAAGATTGAATTAATTAATAATGACTTGCCTCCTTTAAAAGAATTTATTTTGCCTGGAGGTAATGATGTTTGTTCAAGAATACACTTAGCAAGATCTATTTGTCGAAGAGCGGAGCGCGATCTTGTCTCCTTAAATAATAAGGAACAAATTTCACCTGAAATTCTTCAATATATTAATAGATTATCAGATTATTTGTTTGTTGTTGCTAGATTACTATTTAGGATCAGTGATAGCGATGAAATTCAGTGGGATAGAAGTTAGTTGCTTATACTATTATTGATTTATTAATTAATATTTAATAATCATAAATTCTATCCTAAATCAAGAATTAAAATGATTGATTGGAAACATATTAACAACTATGTAGATGAAGCAGAAACAATTTTGCTCACTATGCATGAAAATCCTGATGGAGATGGTCTAGGAAGTGCTACAGCTATGTATTATTACTTAAAGGAAATCAAAAAAGATTGTAGAATACTTAATGTCTCTATGTTGCCTGATGAATATAATTTTTTAAATAAAGGTGATATTATTGAAACGTATGATCCAAATACACATGATGCTTGGATTTCTACTGTTGATTTAGCAATAATTTTTGATGTTGGTGATTATAAAAGGATAAGAGAACTAAAAACGAAAATTAAGGAACACAACATTAAAACATTAAATATTGACCATCATCCTCACCCAAAAGAACATCCATTCACTTGCAATGTTGTTGATCTAAATGCTGCTTCAACTGGAGATATGGTTTATGATTATATAAAGAGTGTTAGAGAAGGAAACATATCGAAGTTAATGGCAGAAGGGATATATACTGCTGTTATGACTGATACAGGATGTTTTCGATATTCAAATACAAATATCCATTGCCATAATATCGCTGTTGAATGTATTGAAGTAGGTATAAATACTTCAAATATTTATCAAATAATTTATGAATCAAGCTCTCAATCTAGAATTACTTTGTTAGGAAATATTTTACAAAACATTCATTATGAATTAGATGGGGAATTTGCATGGTTTATAATTGATCAAAAATTGATGTCTAATGTCAAAGCCTCAAAATCAGATGTTGAAGGATTTAGCGATTTTGTTCGTACTATAAAAGGTGTTGAGGTCTCAATGATGATTGTGGAGAATAAAGGTCAGAGTTGTAGATTAAATTTTCGTTCTACGGGAAAATATATTATTAATGGTGTTGCAGTGGAGCTAGGTGGAGGTGGACATAAATATGCTTCAGGTGCTGTTATAAATAGCCCTTTAAATTCTGTGATTGAAAATGCTGTAGAAAAGATGAAAGAATCAATTTTAGAACAACGTTTAAATCTCGCATGAAGATATTATTAGCAAAAGATGCAGGATATTGTTTTGGAGTAAGAGACGCAGTAAATCTTGCGTATCAAACTTCAAAAAAAGAAGGTGAAGTCTTTATGCTTGGCGATATAGTTCATAATGAAAATGTTGTAAAAGAACTTGAAGAATCAGGTGTAAAAGTTGTAAAACATCTAGATGAAGTTCCAGAAGATAAACCAATATTATTTCGCGCACATGGAACCGTTCCAGATATATGGAATGAATCAAAGAAAAGAGTAATGAAAGTTGTAGACGCAACATGTCCATTAGTTACAGAAATTCATGAGGAAGTAAAAAAATTAGATGCTGAGGATAGAAGAATTATTATTATTGGTGATCATGGGCATGATGAGGTTAATGGGATTAAAGAACAGGTTGAAGATGCTTTAGTCGTCTCAAATCCCAAAGAAGCAATGAAATTAAGAAAAATGAAGAAAGCTGGTGTTGTTTCTCAGTCAACTCAGATGATAGAAAATGTACAGGAAATTATAAATATTTTGATGACGAAGGTCTTTGATTTACGTTTTGTAAATACAATTTGTTTTCCTACAAGAAGGAATCATGAACAAATAAAAAATCTTTCTGAGATTTGTGATATAATGATTGTTATAGGATCATTTACAAGTGCTAACTCTAAACGATTGACAGAATTAGCTAAGATGAGGAATGAAAGGACTTTTCAGGTAACATGCGCAGAAGACTTAGATGCTGACTGGTTCCTAAAATCTGATACTGTTGGAATTTCTGCTGGCGCCTCAACGCCTGATAACATAATTAATGAAGTTTTAGAAGAAATTAAATCAATTGGAAAAGTAACAGAGGAGGAATTGGTTTATGAGTAAAGGATCATTTGATGTAAAAGTTGGACTTGCTGAAATGCTAAAAGGTGGCGTAATTATGGATGTAACGAATGCTAAGCAAGCAAAAATTGCTGAGGATGCTGGAGCAGTAGCTGTCATGGCGCTTGAGCGCATACCTGCAGATATTAGAGCTGACGGAGGTATAGCTCGTATGAGTGACCCTGCAATGATAAAAGAAATTCAGGATACGGTATCTATACCAGTTATGGCAAAATGCCGGATTGGTCATTTTGCAGAATCTCAAATATTAGAAGCACTAGAAATTGATTTTATTGATGAAAGTGAAGTCTTAACTCCCGCTGATGAAAGAAACCATATATGGAAACATTCTTTTAAAGTCCCTTTTGTTTGTGGATGTAGGAATCTAGGTGAAGCTCTTAGAAGAATTGGAGAAGGAGCTGCATTAATTCGCACAAAAGGTGAAGCTGGAAGCGGGAATATTGTTGAGGCAGTTAGACATATGCGAGAAGTGCAATCAAATATAAAAAAACTGACAAAAATGGATGATGATGAATTAATGGCTGTATCAAAAGATATGGGAGCCCCTTTTTCTCTTGTTCAACAGGTTTCAAATTTGGGTAGATTACCTGTTCCTAATTTTGCCGCTGGAGGAATTGCTACTCCTGCTGATGCTTCATTAATGATGCAACTTGGTGCAGAAACAGTATTTGTAGGTTCTGGAATATTTAAATCGGAGGATCCTGCAAGTCGTGCAACAGCCATTGTAGAATCTGTAACCTATTTTGAGGACCCAGAAAAGTTGCTTGATGTATCAACGGGTTTGAAACCAGCTATGAAAGGTTTAGATATATCAGAAATCCCTAAGGATCAATTATTACAGGAGAGAGGGTGGTAAAGAAAATAGGCATATTGGCTCTGCAAGGGAATTTTCAGAAACACAAATTGATACTTGATCAATTGGGTGTGGAATCAACATATGTTCGATATAGTTCAAATCTTGATGATGTTAGTGGGCTAATTATACCCGGTGGAGAATCAACTACAATGACAAAACTCCTTAATCGCTCTGGGTTATTCAAATCCATAGGTTTATTTGCAGATAAAAATCCGATATTAGGTACGTGCGCAGGATTAATTATGATGGCTAGTAATGCAATGGATGATCGTGTAAACACTTTTAAATTATTAGATATTGATATAGAAAGAAATGCTTCAGGAAGACAAATTGATTCATTAGTTGAGTCTTTAACTATTAACTATAATAATTTCCAAAAAAGAATTGATGCAACGTTTATAAGAGCTCCAAAAATCATTCGCTATGGTAAAAATGTGAATATAATAGCTAATTATAAAGGATCGCCATGTGCTGTTCAATCTGGTAAACATGTTGGCCTCTCATTTCACCCTGAACTAAATGGTATTTCTATCTTTCATGAGATTGCATTTAATAATATAATTAATAATAGAAAAGAACTTCATGCAGCTTAAATATTTAAATAATATTGATTCTCCTAAAGATATCAGAAATTATTCAATAGCAGAATTACAAGAATTATGCGAAGAAGTTCGTAATTATACAATTGACACTGTAACGACTGTCGGCGGGCATTTAGCACCTACATTAGGAGCTGTTGAACTAACAGTTGCTTTGCACCATGTATTTAATACACCAAAAGATAAGCTGATTTGGGATGTCGGTCATCAGGCTTATGCTCATAAAATATTAACTGGTCGATTTAGTAAAATGGATACAATAAGACAATATGGCGGGTTAAGTGGGTTTTTGAAGAGAAGCGAAAGTGAGTATGATGTATTTGGTGCTGGACATGCTTCTACATCTATATCGGCAGCTCTAGGTGTGGCTGCAGCTCGAGATCAAAAAAATCTAGATTATAAAGTGGCTTCAATTATTGGTGATGGATCATTGACTGGAGGTTTAGCATATGAAGGCTTAAATAACTCTGGAATTTTAAATACTCAGATTCTTGTAGTATTAAATGATAACGAAATGTCAATTAGCCCTAATGTTGGTGCAATAAGCAAATATTTGACACGAATAACGACAAATCCACTATATAATAAAATAAGGAATGAAATCTGGAATATTACTGATTCATTACCATGGGGAAAGAAATTATCTAAAAAAATACTTCAAAAAATAGATGAAAGTCTAAAAGCACTTTTAGTTCCAGGCGTATTATTTGATGAACTTGGATTTCGGTATTTCGGACCTATAGATGGTCATGACATTAAAGAGCTAATAAAAACATTGAACAATATTAAGAATATTAATCAGCCAGTTCTCTTGCATATACTAACTAAAAAAGGCAAAGGAATGGTATCTACTCAGGTAGAGAATGGAGAATATCATAAGGATGCAGTAAAATTTCATGCAGTCAAGCCTAATTCAAATAATGGTCAAGCAAAAGATCATGCTATTAAAACAACACCTTCTTTTCAAGATGTTTTTGGATATTTATCATGTGAAGTTGCTCGCAATCGTGATGATACTATCTGTGTAACTGCAGCAATGAGAGAAGGGACTGGTTTAGTCCCATATGAAAAAGAATTCCCTGATAGATATTTTGATGTAGGAATTGCTGAAGGACATGGCGTTACCTTTTCAGCAGGATTTGCAACAGAGGGATTAAGGCCAATAGTGGCTATATATTCAACATTTTTGCAACGTGCTTTTGATCATATTGTACATGATGTTGCTCTTCAACATTTACCTGTTATATTTTGCATGGATAGAGCAGGGATTGCTGGTGAAGATGGGCCAACGCATCATGGTTCTTTAGATATTGCTTATTTGCGTTGTATACAAGATTTAGTTGTTACTGCACCTAGAAATGGAAATGAGTTTCGTCACTTGCTTTATTCTGCACTTAACCAAAAAGAATTCCCTTTTTCTATTCGGTATCCTAAATCTAGCGCGATTGATTTTGATGAGAATGGACAAGCAGAGCTATTGCCTATAGGTAGTTGGGAAGTTTTACGCTCAGGTTCAGATATAGCAGTTTTGACTGTGGGACCGATTTCTTATAATGTTGAAAAAGCTTCAAAAGATCTTGAAAATGATGGTATTTCAATTGAACTAGTTAATTGTCGATTTATAAAACCAATGGATGAAAGTTATCTAAAATCATTAATTAATCGATTTCAAGCTATCCTAACAATTGAAGAGGGTGTAATAGTTGGTGGATTTGGTGATGGTGTATCTTCTTGGCTATTAGAGAACAATTATCAAGGAAGTATAAAAAGGCTAGGTTTTCCAGATAAATTTATCCAGCATGGAAAACGTGATGAACTACTTTCTGATATTGGTTTGGATGAAAGTGGAATAATTGATACAATTAAATCGATGATAAAAATTAAGAGTAACACCTTGATAGAATCATAAAATTATTTATGAATAAAAGAAAAGAAGATTTTTTTAAAAGAGAAAAAAAATGGAAGGAAGATGTAGAAAGTTTTCCTGAACGAGATTATAATTTTAACTCCATAAGTGGAAAAGATCTTGAAAAATTATATTATCCTGATAACCCAAATGATGAATATATTGATAAACTAGGTTTCTCAGGACAATATCCTTATACAAGAGGAGTGCACGCAAATATGTATAGGGGGAAACTTTGGACAATGCGTCAATTTTCAGGTTATGGTAGCCCGGAAGAATCCAATAAGCGATACCATTATTTATTAAGCCAAGGGCAAACGGGGCTATCAATAGCATATGATATGCCTACTTTAATGGGTTATGACCCTGATCATCCAATTTCAAATGGAGAAGTGGGCAAGTGCGGTGTAAATGTTGCAAATTTGAATGATATGGAAACATTACTTAAAGATATCGATCTTAGTAAAGTTTCTATTTCACAAACTATTAATGGTCCAGCTATAATTCTTTTGGCTTTTTATATCGCGCTCGCAGAAAAGCAGGGAGTCCCATTAAACAAACTTCGGGGTACTCTACAAAATGATATATTAAAAGAATTTACTGCTCAAAAGGAGTGGATATTTCCTCCTATTCCATCAATGAGAATAATTACAGATATGCTGTCATACTGTACAGAAAATATGCCTCAATATAATACTATTTCTATATCTGGATATCATATTCGTGAAGCTGGTGCAACAGCTGCTCAAGAACTTGCATTTACTTTAGCTGATGGTTTTACATATATCGAGTATGCATTAGAGGCAGGATTAAAAATTGATGACTTTGCACCTCGATTATCTTTTTTCTTCAATTCACATTTAGACTTTTTTGAGGAAATAGCAAAATTTAGAGCTGCTAGAAGAATTTGGGCGAAGCATTTAAAAGAAATATATGGTGCAAAAAAAGAAAGTTCATTAAAATTAAGATTTCATGCACAAACTGCTGGTTGTTCATTAACTGCCCAGCAACCTGAGAATAATATCTCAAGAACAGCATTTCAAGGAATTGCTGCCGTATTAGGGGGCGCACAGTCATTGCACACAAATTCTATGGATGAAACAATTGCTTTACCATCTGAAAAAGCTGCCGAGATTGCATTACGCACACAGCAGTTAATTGCATATGAGACAGGTGTGGCGAATGTAGCAGACCCCTTAGGTGGAAGCTGGTTTGTTGAATCTCTAACGGATCAGCTTGAGAAAGATGCTGAGAAGTATTTTGAAGAGATTGAAAAGAATGGAGGTGTAATTCAAGCTATTGAAGATGGATA
>CAYTYA010000020.1:0-27125 GCA_964442015.1 uncultured bacterium | reverse complement strand
TATTCCAAGATCCCAAATCACTCCATTCAAATTTAGCTTTAACTACATAAATATTTTCTGCTTTCTCCATTAGTCCATAGTCTATTGATTCTGGATTAATATTATGCCATATCTCATCAAAATTATCTCCAATATGTATACGTTGTTTAATCATAGCTATTGAATCATATAATTCTGGCATATGTTTATTTAGGCTTCTCATGAAAACATTAATATTCCAGATAAAAACCCCACCATTCCACAAAAAATCTTTACTCTTTATAAACCTTTTTGCTAAACCCAAATGGGGCTTTTCCGCAAATGCTTTTACCCTAAATGCATTTGAATGATCTTTTAAACTTTCAAGTTCATGTTGAATATATCCGTAAGCGACTGATGGGAAGGTTGGCTCCATTCCTAGCGTTACTAGTCCTTGATTATTTTTTGCTATATCTATAGAAGTATTAATTGCTTTTTCAAATTCCTTATGTCCAATAACTAGATGGTCTGCAGGAAATACAGCCATAGTTGCATTTTTATTTATTTCTTCTATTCTTAAAGCAGCTAAAGCTATACATGGAGCAGTGTTTTTTCCTTCCGGCTCGATAATTATATTATCAGAAGGCACCCCATTTACGTGTTGCTTAATTTGAGAAGCTAAATCTGACCTAGTAATAATAAAAATACCCTCAATATTATTTAGTTTAAGTAAACGATCAATGGTGATTTGCAACATTGATTTTTCACCTATAATATTAAGGAGTTGTTTTGGGTTATTATTTCTACTCAATGGCCAAAATCTAGTTCCACTTCCTCCAGCCATAATTACACAATACATTTTATTTATATACTTCCTCTACATTTAATGTTGGTAGTTCAATATCCCAATTACCACGTATTTCAATAGTGTCAGACATAACATAAAACCACTCAGCAGGTATAAACGGTTTTACCATTCCAAAACTATATTGATCATCATTATTGATATCATTAAAAATAGTAATTGTATACTTACCTTCAGGAGTTCGATCAAAAATTATTTCATTTTCTGAATTTACGAATGATACCTTTTTAAGTTCCTTATTTTCAATATTTCCTATCTCTGCTGCAATTGAACTAATTTTTGTTCCTTTAATTGGAATCTGTAATCCTCCATGTCTTATATAGTTTAGTGTGTTTATATTTAGTTCAATGGTGGTATCCTGTAATATATTATCTTTAAATATTAATAAATAATTTGTCCTTGGATCCCAACTATCTTGAGGAGCTATATTGATCTGCATTGGGTTTACTATCTTGACTTTTTCTTTGACTTCTATCGTATCGTTTTTAAATAATTGATAGTCAAAATTTTTATCTGCTGGAATAGGTTTTGAAAATTTTAATTCAATGTAATCTTCTTCATTAGAGTTTGTAGGAGCAATTTTAATATCTGATTTTGGAGAAGTAATTTTTATTAAACTAGTATCTAATTCAGAAAGGAAAATATTTAATGAAGCGGAATCTAAATATGTATTATCATCAATATAAAAATCATTTATTATCATTTTAAAATCTTTTGGTGCCTCTATTAAAGAAGGATCTAAAAATATTAGTGAATTTTCATCTTCAGGATCAATAAAAGAAGTAACAGGTGTATTTACTTTATTATCATAAATAATTTTTAATTTATAATCTTCATCTATATTTTTTAAGGATTGATTAAAAAAGATCCTTCCCCATTTTTCCCCATACCATTCTCCACTTAGCAATTTTAATTCAGATTTCTCCTTACCTTTAAACATGTGCACGTTTAGCAGATGCTGATCAGATTGAAGAGTAATTATTTTATTCCAATTAAGTCCATATGACATTCTATTAGTATTTATAGGCATACCTGCAAAATTTCTATCTAAAGATAAAATTAAATAATCAGCTTTTGATAAATATTGAAAATTAAACTTTCCTTTATTTGAAACATCAGTTATATAATTAGGTTCTGTAAGAAAAATATCATGAAGATTTTTATAGTCTTTAATTTTCCATAAGTGAACCGCTGACTTTCCTTCACCATATACTATACCTGATATAGATCCTTTAGAAATTTTATCTCCAGTACTATATGCTAAAGATATTGCATCAGTCAGTTCAACTCCATGCTCATCAGTTATATTTCTACTTAGATTAACAACATATGTTTGATTCAGTTCTAAAACATCTGGAAAATCAATAGTTACAATATCCCCATTAATTAATATTGGTAATTCACCTTTAATATTTGGAAAAATACGAATTCCATTTTCAATACTTTTTGGATTCATGTATTCAGAAAACTGAATGACAATTTTTTCACCTTTATAATTCAGAGATCCAGTTGGTGGGCTAACATTTAGAATATATGGAGGAGTCATATCCTTTGGACCCCCACTTGGGACCTTAATTACAGCACAATATTGAATAAATAGTATTGAAATACATGCAACTAGTGTTTGCAAAAGCAAGTAAAAGTAATTTTTGATCCAAATCATTATGGTTTCAAATTTATAGGAATTTCACTAATAAATGTCATATCTCTTTTAGACAATCTAGATTTAATGCACCAAATATCAACACCACATTTCTTAGCATTATATAATGCATTGCAGAATTTTGGATCTCTATCCCACATAGGATGAAAAATATTGGCATCAGAGCGCTGTACAACAAAAATAATTCCAGCTTTAAATCCATTTTTAACAAGATTGGATAATTCATTCACATGCCTTGTCCCTCTTTCCGTAATTGCGTCAGGGAATTTAGCTATCTCATTCTTAACATAGGTTACAGATTTAACTTCCAGATAAAATTGTTTGTTTTTTTTATCTGTTAATAAGAAATCGAATCTGTGTTTTCCATACTTTATTTCCTGTTTTTCAATACTTAATCCATCAAGAAAACATAAATGATTTAACTCAATACATTCCCGAATGAATTGATTAGGTAATGTTGAAATCAGTGAAACTAATTCTCCGTTAATATCAGTAAGGACTGTAGTATAATTTGTTTTTCTATTAGTATTAAGTTTTTCTTTTCTCAAAAACACTACTCTTCCAGGGGTTAGAATTTCTTTTAATCTTCCAGGGTCAGGTAAATGACTTTTTACATATTTATCTTTTATTTTTACTACTATTAAAAATCGGTTTGGTCGCTCAATGAAGTTTCCTTTGATTAATGGCCCTTTAATTTTCATTCCATAATTTCTTAGTAATTTATCAATTATTCCACAAATAGGAGTGAATCGTATAATTGCTTATTATTATGTAAATTTATAATAGTAATTACCATGCCTCTGGTTCCTTCATATATCAAAAAATTATCAAGCTATAAGCCTGGAGCTAATATTGATGATATTAAAATAGAAAAATCATTAAAGAATGTAGTTAAGCTTGCTTCAAATGAAAACTCTATGGGGGCATCTCCACTAGCAATTTCAGCAATTAATAAAGGATTAAAGAAGATTAATCGATACCCAGATGCAGCTGGGAAAAAGATACGAAAAAAACTTGCAAAAAAGTTTGATGTCAGATTAGAAAATGTAATAATCGGTTCAGGTTCAGAGGGAATAATGTCAAATATATTACGAACCTTTTTATTAACAGATGATGAAATTATTGGAGCAGCAAATTCTTTTATTGGATTCCGTGTCTTAGCTACCGCTACTGGTAGAAAAATAAACTGGGTTCCAATGAAGAATCATAAAGTAGATCTTGAAGGAATAAAGAACCATATTAATGATTATACTAAAATTATTTATTTGGCAAATCCAGATAATCCTATGGGAACATATATCACCGATAAAGAATTTGATGAATTCTATAAATATATCCCAGAACGTGTGCTAGTTATACTTGATGAGGCGTATTTTGAATATGCAAATCATTTAAGTGATTATCCAAATTCAATGACGTATAGATATGATAATGTTATTACCCTTAGAACATTTTCAAAAGCATACGGTCTAGCGGGTTTACGTATCGGTTATGGATTCTCTCATGAAGCTTTAATTAATAATTTGCTTAAGGTAAAAGTTCCTTTTGAACCATCTTATATTGCTCAACTCGCCGGTTCAGTAGCTTTAGATGATAATGAATTCATGAACAATACAATTGAAAAAAATAAATTAGAGAAAGAAAAGATAGAAACAGAACTAGATGAATTAAAAATAAAGCGTATACCCTCTGCAGCAAATTTTATAACAACTTATTGGGGCTCCGAAAAAAATGCTAAAGAAATAACTGAAAAAATATTAAATAAAGGAATTATTTTAAGACATTTGGCATCTTTTGGTTGGCCAGAGTATATAAGAATATCTATTGGCCTTGAAAAGGAAAACGAATTGTTTATTAATACTTTAAAAGAAATTATTTAATTATGGATAATTATAAAATAAATGGATTTGATTATTGTGAATTATATGTGAGTAATGCAAAACAAGCAGCCCACTTCTACCATACTGCTTTAGGTTTTTACCCTATTGCATATTGTGGCCTAGAGACTGGATCCAGAGATCGTGTTAGTTATGTATTAAAACAAAACCAAATTAAATTTATACTTACATCTCCTCTGGATAATAAATCGGAAATAAGCAAACATATTTATAATCATGGTGATGGAGTAAAAGATATATCATTTTCAGTTAATGATGCAGAAACTGCATGGAAAGTAAGCATAGAACGTGGTGCGGAAAGTGTTAGAAAACCTCATTTGTTATCTGATGATCAAGGCGAAACCATAATTGCTACCATCAAAGCTTTTGGTGATACAAACCATACTTTTGTTCAAAGGGATAATTATAATGGTGTTTTTCTCCCAGGGTATATTGTTTTTGAAAATAATTTAACTGCTGATCCTACAGGACTTATACATATTGATCATATCGTTGGTAATCAGCCAAATGGTGAAATGGAGCCTGTTTGCAATTTTTATGAAAAAGTTTTTGGGTGGCATCGGTTTTGGACTGTTGATGATAAGGATATATCTACAGAGTTTTCAGCTCTAAGATCCATAGTAATGGCAAATGATAATGAAAAAATTAAAATGCCTATAAATGAGCCTGCTGATGGATTAAGAAAATCGCAAATACAAGAGTTTATAGATTATTATAATAGTCCAGGAATTCAACACATAGCTATGTCAACTAAAGATATAATTAATACGGTTTTTAAGCTAAAAGAAAAAGGGATTCAATTCTTAGAAACTCCAAGATCTTATTATGACACATTAATTGAACGCATAGGAGAGATTGATGAAGATTTGGATCAAATTAAAGATCTAGGTATTTTAGTAGATAAAGATGAAAATGGATATATGCTCCAAATATTTACAAAACCTATACAGGATAGACCTACTCTCTTTTATGAAATAATTCAAAGAAAAGGATCAAATAGTTTTGGTAAAGGAAACTTCAAGGCTCTTTTTGAATCTATAGAAAATGAACAGAAATCTCGTGGTAATTTATAGTAAACAAAACACATAGGATTTGAATATCATAATATGAAATTTGTTACATACACAACTTATAGAGGTGAAAAACCTCGGTTTGGTTTTATAATTAATGAAACAATTATTGATATTATGAGGTCATCAATCTGGCTAAATGAGCATAATAAGGATTCATCTTTTCTTTCTATTCCTAGTACACTAAAACTTACTTTAAATGAATGGAATGAAAATTTTGATAAACTCGTTAAATTAGAACAACTAATTGCAGATATAGATTATTCAACGTTGCAAATTAATGGTAAATCAATATCAATAGATTTAAATGATGCACATCTACTTCCTCCCGTACCAAGCCCAACATCTTTTCGGGATTTTTATGCATTTGAACAGCATGTAAAAGCTGCCAGAAAACTGCGGGGGCTTGATATGAATCCAGATTGGTATAAAATACCAATCTTTTATTTTTCCAATACAACTTCTTTATATGGACACAAAGAAGATATTCCGTTTCCAAAAGAAACGAAAGAATTAGATTTTGAACTAGAGCTAGCAGTTATAATTGCTAATGGTGGCAAAAATATAGATAAAAAAGATGCGAATGAATTAATTGCAGGTTATACAATTTTAAATGATTGGTCCGCAAGAGACTTACAACGTGAAGAGATGCAAATGAATCTTGGGCCTGCAAAAGGTAAAGATTTTGCAAATAGCTTTGGACCATATATGGTAACACCAGATGAATTAAATAATAATTGGGAAAATGATAAAATGAACCTCAGAATGACATGTCATTTAAATGATAAGTTAATTTCTGATGGTAATACAAATGATCTTTATCACTCTTTCCCTACTATGATTCAACGAGCAAGTATGAATGTTGATTTGAAACCAGGTGACTACATTGGTTCTGGGACTGTAGGTACTGGATGTATACTAGAGTTAAGGCCTGAGACTACAGGTGGTTGGTTAAAAAGGGGTGATACTATACGTTTAGAAATTGATAATATTGGCATACTAGAAAATACAATTATATAACACTATGCCTTTTTATCAAATACAAGGAAAAATACCAAACAAAAGACATATTCAATTTAGAGATCCTAATGGAAATCTTTACTACGAAGAATTAATAAGCCGGAAAGGTTTTAGCTCATTATATTCTAATGTTTATCATATTAATCCTCCAACAACAATCAAAAAAGTAGGACAATTTCAAAAGATAAAAAGAAAGCCCTTACAACATACGCATAGGCATCACCATATAAAATCATTTGATTTACAATCAAACGGTGATGCAATAAATGCCAGATTATCTCTTTTCTATAATGATGATGTAGAATTATCAATTGCTAAAATTGATAAATCAATGAATACTTTTTATCGAAATGGTCATAATGATGAAATTATCTTTATTCAGAGTGGATCAGGAAAATTTTATTCCAACTTTGGTAAGTTAGATTTAATTAAAGGAGATTATATCATCATTCCAAGAGGAGTAATATGGAAAATGGAAGCTGATGAAAAAATGAATCAATTTATTATTGAAACAAATGGGCAAGTTGAAACACCAGTAAATTATCGAAATAGTCACGGGCAATTATTAGAACATTCCCCGTACTCAGAAAGAGATATACGAACTCCAAAATTGGACAAACTAATCAATGAAGGCCCTTGTACTATTAAAACAAAACTAAATGGTGGATATCAAAATTATGAATATGTTCATCATCCTTTGGATATTGTGGGTTGGGATGGTTGTTATTATCCTTGGATATTTAATATTAATGATTTTATGCCCATAACTGGAAAGATACATCAGCCACCTCCAGTTCATCAAACTTTTCAAGCTCCCGGGTTAGTTGTTTGTTCATTTGTTCCTAGAATGTTCGATTATCACCCTGAAGCTATACCTGCACCATATGCACACAGTAATATTGATTCAGATGAGATATTATTTTATTCTGAAGGAAAATTCATGAGTAGAAATAATATAGAAGAAGGATCAATAACGTTTCATCCCAGCGGTATACCTCATGGTCCCCATCCAGGAAAAATTGAAGAATCAATTGGGAAAGATAAAACCGATGAACTGGCAGTGATGGTTGATACATTTAAGCCATTATCTATTTCTACTTTAGCAAAAGATGCTGATGATGAAAACTATCCATTATCTTGGAAAACATGATAATCGATCCTCAAAAATTATCATTTCAAGAAAACCACAAAATAATGATTGGGTCAATATTACCAAGGCCCATTGCACTTGTGTCTACGATATCATTAGATGGAAAAAATAATTTAGCACCATTCTCATATTTTAATGGTGTTTGCTCCAATCCACCTACCATTATGTTTTCTCCAGCAAGGAGAGGATACGATGGTAAAACAAAAGACACGTTAAATAATATAGAATCAATGAAAGAGTTTGTAATAAATATTGTTTCAGAAGATTTTGCAACCCAAATGGTATCATGTTCTACTGATTATGAACCAGATATAGATGAATTTTCTATTTCAAAACTCACTCCTATTAAATGTGTAAAAATTAAATCATCACGTGTACAAGAAGCCAGAATCAGCTATGAATGCGAATTGCATAAGATTATACCTGTTGGAAATTCAGGGCCAGGTGGTGGGTTTGTTGTTATTGGAACAATTGTTCTATTTCATATTGATGATGAATTATATGATAATGGTCATATTAATATTCAAGAATTGAATCCTATTGGTCGCCTTGCAGGGAATAAATATACCCGCGTGCAGGACACATTAGAGATTAAAAGAAAAGTTAAACCAGAATAACACAATACATGTCTGAATTAATTTCAGACCGAATATATAATGCCCAATGTTTTGGGAATATTGAACCGGTCGAGTATATAGTCCCCTATCCTAATGTTTTTTCTTTACTTGAGGGAGAAAATATCAAGTTTGGAAAAAATTATTTATTCTTAGATCAAAAAATAACAAATAATGATTTTTTAATATTAATAAATAAAGCTTCTAATTGGCTGAGGGAAAATAAAATTGATATAAAGAGTAGGGTGCTAATTGAAAATATTGATTTTCCAATTGCTGAAATTATAATCTTTGCAATTTGGGCATCTGGTAGCTCAGTGATTTTATCCCAGGAACCCATAAGGAAAAAAGATCTAGCTAAAGTTAATCCTGCTATGATAATTAATAATATCAATTGCCCATCATTAGATTCATTAAATAAATATCCGGGTGAATTTATTCCATACTTTCGACCATCTTTGCACCATGAAGCCTTATTGTTTTATAAAAAGAATACATTTATTCAGCTTAGTCATTATAACCTTTTAGTGAACACAAGTGGCACTTGCAAACATTTAGATTTAAAAAGAGGTACTACGATAAAAATAAACATACCCTCAACAACAACAACTTGGATAATCCTTCAACTGTTATTGCCATTATATGCTGGAATGTCAATTACAAATAAAGATTCAGATATTACAATTGGATTAGAGGATCAATATCATAATGCTGATTATATAATTAAAATGAAATGGGATAAAATCTCTAATAAAGAAAATATAATTCATATACTTGAAGAAAATACTGGGGTCATATGTATTGGTGATAAACCAATACATATGACATCAATAAAGATTAGTGAAGGTAATATTAGTATTAAAGGTCACTCTATTATGATGGGCTATACTGATAAAAAAAGTAATACTTCAATATTTAATAATAAATCAATGATAATAAAGAATAACTCAGAATAAATTTTCATTTATATACTTTAGCATTTTAGACTGAGTACTTAAATATCCCAAACGGGTTTCAATATTTATAAATCGTATATTTTTTCTCAATGCAAACCAAGATAGAGAGCCATCATCATATTCAATTTGTTTATCCTGTAGAACAACATTAAATGGGGATTCTTTTAATAAATTATAATCATCACGATTTGTGCAAATAAAAAAGTTATGATGATCTGGGTGACTGTTCTTCTTTAGAGATACTTCTGTACTTAAAGGAATTTCATTTTCTATTGAGTATTCTCGAATATTATTGTGTAAAGCAATAAGCAAGCCTCCTTTAGGTGGAGAAATTTTTTCAAAAAACTCATCTCTATCTTTATTGATTAATTCAATTGTTTTATTCAGCTCTGATTTGGATATATTATTATTTAATTTTATTATATTTTGTTTTACACCATCATTAGTAAAAATTCGATTTGGATCTATTATAAATCCATTTATTACGACCTCTCTTTCTACGTTATCAATTAGATAAGCGGTTCCATTATTTTTCTTTAAATGCTTTCTTATTAATAGTTCAGCAGTTTTTTCATCTCCATGAATCCATACTAACCTTCTATTAGATTCGCCATTTTTTAAAATTTCAAACTTTACACCTGCAAAACTAAAATAATCTTTTATAATATCTTTGTCATCACCATAAATAGTGGATTTTATTACAAAAACTATACAGAAAAATAAAAAGTAATTTTTCTTAATTATTAATGTACTATTCATGATATTACTTTTTTTAATGTAGCCGAGTTTATATTTCCACCACAAATGATTATTACTACTCTTTTGCCTGTTAATATTTTTTTTCTTTTAATAAACGCGGCTATAGCAGCGCCTGCGGACCCTTCTATTAATTGATGATCTTCATTTATTGCATTTTTAATTCCTAAAGAAATTTCCCTTTCCCTAACTAAAACAAAATCATCTATAACTTTTTTACAAATATCATATGTTATTGATCCTTCTTCAACTCCACCTGCAGTGCCATCAGACAATGTCTGCTTTGAAGGAAGATCTAATATTCTACCCGCATTAAGAGACTCATACATCACACAGGAATTTTTTGGAGAACAAGCAACAATTTTTGCTTCGGGTTGTACTTGATTTAAATAGCCTCCTATACCAGATATTAATCCTCCACCGCCCACGGAAACAAACACTTCATCGATATTATTTAATTGATTATCCAGTTCAATACCTATAGTACCTTGACCTGTGATTATCTCAGGGTCATTATATGGAGATATATATGTTGAACCGATTTCTTTTGAAATTTCTTTTGCTCTAAATTCTGATTCTATACAATCTTTTCCATAAAATTCTACTATGCCACCTAATCGCTTAATATTTAATAACTTATTTTGTGCTATATTTTTTGGAACAATTATTTTTCCATTTACATCTAACATCTTCATTGCTAAAGAAACAGCTGCTCCATGATTTCCAGTAGAAGCAGTCACGATACCTTTCTTCATTTGATCAGAATCAAGAGCAGTTATTTTACTTATGGCTCCACGAAATTTAAAAGATCCTGTTTTCTGAGTATTTTCCAGCTTTAGATATACTTCTCCATTAATTAATTCGCTTAATGATGGTGAATGGTTTAGAGGTGTTTTCTGTATATAATTTTCAGATCGTTCGTACGATGCTAAAACATCATCTGGAAATGTTATCATAAAATTGTAATCCGATAATAAATGTTATATATAGTAATTATAGATTACAAATAATCTAATAGTATTTATGCAATAACTGAAAAAAGTATTTCTTGAAATAATTAAATACTATTGATCTTGAGTTTCAAGAAATAAAGCTTTATTTACATTAGCAAAGAATTGTCGAAAAAATTTTGGTTCATGTATTCCACCAGTACTTAAAATTTTACCATCTTGTTCAATTTCACCACTAGCACTTACACGAACCTTTGTATTATCTGCATTAAGATCATTAAGGTTGATTGTTACCTTGTATCGAAAAATACGGGGACCAACTGGACCTGAATCAACGCTGCTCCCTCCTCCTGAGCCTAAATTAATAGTAGGACCATCTCTATCTCGGCGTTTATCTCCATCATCATCATCGCCACCACCAAAAATAAGATTAAAAAGTATAATGGCTGCTCCCGCAATAAATACAATAGGTAACAAATATCCTAAACCAGAATCTTGATTATTATTTGCAGAATTATCAACAGGCAATGGAGCCTTACCTTTTTCTGTAGTTCTACTTGCAGTAATCAGTCCAATATCTGAATTCAAAACATCGATTGTATAATCCATATCTTGTAATGCATTGATAGATGCCTTCAAAACAGTTTTCATATCCTTAGAAAAACTGCGTGTTTCCATTGCACGAGCAACTGCAGTTGGAGGCTTAACTGTTGGTTGTTGCGGCGCAGAACACCCAATTAAAGATGTACATAAATAAAGAATTAATGCACTATGTAGTGTTTTACCCTGCAAGGTTGAAGGGTATAATAAATGATGAAACATCTAGTATTTCAGACTTTGATAAGTAAAATCCAACACATTCTTTTTATCATCGAATGTAATAATTACCGTAAGAGATTTTGAAGAGGAGCTACTTGATGCATTACTTTTACCAAATAAGAAAAAGAAAAATCCTCCCGATTCTGACTTTTTATCTGAAGAAATACGATCATAGGTCCATACTTCCTTACCCTGATAATCTTTACTAACAATATTAGGAGAGCCTAGCACATCCATCACATGTGATTGGCTTTGACCCTTGAATATTTTGCTTTGAACAGTTCCTAGGGTTAGATCATTACTATCGGGTGGTACATTAGAAGCACAGCTAAATATTATGATAGAATAAAGACTGATAATTGTAATTGTTTTCATTTCACTCTCCTTTTTTTTAATAAGAGGATTACAGAATATTTTACTTATCTCGCAATACTTAGTTCCATAGAAAATAATGTATTAGCCTAAATCTTCTAGCACTTCTAAAGCATGCGTTTTTACAGAAACTTTTGAATAGGCGTTTATTATGTTTCCATCTTCATCTATAACATATGTAATTCGATAAATTCCTTCATATTCTCTACCATACATTTTCTTTAGCCCCCAAGCATCATATGCTTTTAAAACATCTGTTGTTTCATCGCTTAGTAAAGGAAAAGGAAAGTTCTGTTTTTCACAAAAATTCTTTTGTCTTTTTGTAGAATCAGCACTCATACCTAATATAACAATATTTTGATCTTTAAATTTTTGGAATTCATCACGGAACCCCTGACCTTCAATTGTTCATCCTGGCGTACTAGCTTTAGGATAGAACCAAAGGACTATCTTTTGACCTTTAAAGTCAGATAGAGATACTGAATTTTCATCACCATCTAATAGTGTAAATTCTGGTGCTTTATCCCCTACATTTAACATATATACTCTCCCTATACTTTAATTTCTGACCACCGCATTCGGTCATCATTACATAAAATCATATCATTTACAATTTTTATTGCCTGTTTCTGACCTGTCCAGACTAACAAATCTAAGGCTTCATTTATTGTTACCCATTTATATTCTGAATGTTCATCAGACAACACCACTTCTCTCGTATTAACTTCAATACCAAAGACAGGAACTAAATTAATTCTGTCATCCTTTTGCTCATAAAACTTACTTACATGATCTACTATAAACATTTTATTTGGTTTTAAACCTGTTTCTTCTTGTAACTCACGTTTAGCAGTCTCCCATGATTTTTCACCTTTTTCAATTTTTCCAGCTACTCCCTGCCAAATATGTTCATACATCTTTGTTTTAGCGCGTTTTAATAACAAAAATAAAAGCCCATTTTTGGTAGGTATATATACATATGCATCAATTACTCTGATAATCATATTGGGCATAATTACATCCTAGGGTCATTTGAGTATTGATTCAAAAAGCTTTTGGACCAATTATCAAATCTATTTTCATTTATAATATTCCTGATTTTTTGCATAAGGTTCATATAAAATGTGATATTATGAATAGATGCCAATCGCAAACCTAACATTTCATTAATATTAAACAAATGACGCAAATAGGATCTAGTATAATTATTACACAAAGTGCATTTGCATTCTTTATCTACTGAATTGTAGTCATTAGTAAAACGTGCATTTTCTATATTAATTACACCTTCAGAAGTAAACAGTTGGCCATTTCTACCATTGCGAGTTGGTAGCACACAATCAAACATATCAATACCAAGATTAATTGCACGAACAAGATCTGTGGGCCTTCCAACACCCATAAGATATCTAGGCTGATCTTTTGGTAAAACTTCATTCATTAATGATATTATATCAAACATAGCATTTTTCTCTTCACCAACAGCGAGTCCACCAATAGCTATACCACATTTGCTAAAAGGTAACATTTGATCAACGCTCTTTTTTCTTAAATCATGATGAATTCCTCCTTGCACTATAGGAAATAAGCATTGATTCCAATTATATATTGATTGGTGATTATCTAAATAATTATTACATCTATTGATCCATTTTGCAGTCTGCTCCACAGCATTTTTAATAACACTTTTATTCTCACCTCCGGCAGGACAGACATCAAATGCCATTATAATATCTGATCCTAATGATTGTTGAATTTCCATAGAGATTTCTGGAGAAATAAATTGAGTACTACCATCAATATGTGATTGAAATTTGACTCCATCATTCGAAATATTATTTAATTTTGCTAAAGAAAAAACTTGAAATCCACCACTATCAGTTAAGATTGATTTATTCCAATTCATAAACTGATGTAATCCCCCAGCTTCCGCAATTAGCTTATGTCCTGGTCGTAAAAATAAATGATATGTATTACCTAAAATAATATTAGTATTTATTTCATAAAGCTCACTTGGTAAAATTGTTTTAACAACACCATTTGTTCCAATTGGCATAAATACTGGCGTCTCAATTTTAGAATGATCGGTTTTAATTAAGCCTGTTCTAGCCGCAGAAGCATCATCAAATGATATGATAGAAAATTTCAATATTTAGAATAAATGGATTAATACTTCTTTAACATTTTGAAAACCTAAAACTTTTATTTTATAATCTACATTTTTAAGACGTTTTAGATTTGATTTAGGTATAATGATATTTGTAAAACCTAAAGTTTCAGATTCTTTGATTCTTTTTTCCAAATTTGGAACCGATCTTAACTCTCCAGACAAACCAACTTCTCCAACCAATACAGTATTATTTGGAATAGTAAAATCTTTTGCACTTGAAGCTACTGCTATAATAACAGCAAGATCTGTGGATGGATCGTTAATATGAAATCCACCAACAAGATTAATAAATACATCTTTTGCCCCTATGGACATACCAATTCTTTTTTCTAGAACTGCCAATAGCATTGCTAGTCGCTTATAATCAATTCCATTAGAATTTCGTTGAGGAGTTCCAAAATTTGCATTAGAAACTAATGCTTGTACCTCTATTAAGAGAGGTCGTGTCCCCTCTAATGCAGGAAAAATTGCAGATCCAGGAACTTCGAGGGTTCTTTCAGAAAGAAAGAATTGAGAAGGATTTGTTACCTCATCCAATCCAAGTTCATTCATTTGAAATATTCCTACTTCATTAGTAGTTCCAAATCTATTTTTAATTGATCGCAGAATCCGATGATCAAATTTTGAATCTCCCTCCAGATACAGAACCGTATCTACCATATGTTCTAACATTCTTGGACCTGCTATTATTCCTTCTTTGGTTACATGACCAATAACTATAACTGAAATTTTATTTTGCTTAGCAATAGCTAATAATTGTTGACCACATTCTCTTATTTGACTTGGTGAGCCTGCAATTGAGTCTGCATTATTACTATAAATATTTTGAATAGAATCAATAACCAATAATTTTGGATCTATTAACGCCAATTGATCGATAATTAATTCAATATTATTCTCCGTCGATAATTTTATATTTTTTGTACTTATATTTAATCGTTTTGCTCTTAGGGCAAGCTGCTCTTCACTTTCTTCAGCCGATACATATAAAACACTATACTTTAATCCAGGGATTATTTGTAATGCTAGTGTTGATTTTCCAATACCAGGATTTCCTCCAAGCAATGTCATTGATCCTGGTAATATTCCTCCACCCAATACTCTATCTACCTCACGAATACCTGTGCCCTGACTTTTTACAACTCCCTCTTTTAATACATCAACTAAGCTTGATGGATTCTTTGCTTTCCCATTAGATTTAGATCGAGATTTTGTATTTACTTTATATTCGGCTAACGTACCCCACTCATTACATGATGGGCATTGGCCATTCCATTTTGCAAACTGATCTCCACATGATGAACAAAGATAGGCCGTTTTAACTTTAGATTTTGACATATACTAAAAAATTAAGTTAAAATATAAAATGAGCTGGTTTACCAATCAGTACCAATAGACACATAATACTGTGGCCTTGAATACCCATTCGGATTAACATCCCATGCAGTATCTACTCTAAATAAAAATGGTCCTAAAGGAATTTTAATACCAATACCAGCACCAGCAATTATCGGACTTGCATTGTCCGGGAGTCTATTATCGCCATATTTATTTCGTAGAGCTTTGATTGAATTAAATTCTTCTATATCATCCCAAGCCGCACCGACATCAAGAAATAAATAACTACCAAAATTTGAGAAAACAAATTTATTTGGAATTCCGAATGCAAATAAAAAGGGAAATCTAAACTCAAAATTCATTAATAAAGTATTACTCCCTGTTCTTTCCCAGAAACGATATCCTCTCATTGGAAACATAAAATCGGATAGATATACATCAATTAACATTGAAGTATTGCTTGTATCAATGGGTTGGCTTCGGAATCTACTTTCATCTTTATCTCCAAATGTCTCTCCATTTCCCCAAATCCAATTTTGCAAACCACCAAGAATAAATTTTTGAGGGTTGGGGCCAAAACTTTTACCATAGGTAACTCTACTTGCTAAACTAGTATATCTACTAAACATAAAATATTTTCTGAAATCTAATTTAATTGTTTGATACTTCAATTTACTTTGACCCGCTCCAGGACTAATACTGATGGTAGTATTTTGACGAAACCCATCAATTGGGCCTGTATATCCATAAACAGTATTATCAAATATATAGCTTGCAGTGTACATCATAACATCAGCAGCCTCTCTAGCGCTTTCATAGTAACTACCATATGAATAATAGTCCTGTTGAAATAAACGATAATCTATTTTATTATATGATAGACCTGCATCAATTCTATTAAATCTATTTATCGGATATGACATTAAACCCTGAAAACCATAAAAACGCAATCTGTATAGATTGCCATAGTAATCAGAAGTAGCATCTGCTTGATGAAAAAGTGAGAAATAATAATCTGCGCGATTTTTCAAATATCCATATGTAAAATAATAATCACTCTTATCTAAGCTGATTACTAATTCCGTTCCAAGAGATATTTGGTGGTCCCCTAATACATCGCTAAAAGCAAACTGAGTCATCCCTTGAGCACCAAAAAAACTATTATAACTTGCATAACCAAACACCATATCCATTGTTAATCTAGTCTTATATGGTTGAGATATATAATCTCCATCAGCCGTAATTAATGAATCTGATACTTGAAATTGTGTAGAGTCAGGCTCAGTTCGTTCATTATTTTTATTAAAATTCCCATACTCCAGAGCAAAAATATGATTTGAATAATCCTTTCCAGATGTACGGTTAATATTTATTCCTCTTGATTTATTGCGTCTAAAATCTACTAGAGCGCCATTATCTTGTCCTTTATTTTTACTAAACTGCGTTGGGATCACATCTACTTGTTTCATCTGAAGTGGATTTGATATACGAAAAATATCCCATCCGTTATCCGAGTACCCTGCAAATACCATTACTTCATCATCCGTTGAAAGACTTATTTGGAATAAACCAGTAAGTAGATTGGTTAATGATTCAATGCTACCATTATTCATGTTATGTCTAAATAAATTAGATATACCATTTTCATCAGATGTATAAAACAAGATATTATCTGTATTCGCCCATAAAGGATAATTTTCATTTGCATCAGAATATGTAATTCTATTTAAAGAATTATTTGATATATCAATAGAATATATATCAGTTTGAAAAGATGCTATATCAGTTAAAGATTTATTTTCTCTTATTAGGCTATCATCTTTTTTAACTCTACTAGAAACATAAGCAATTTTACTACCATCTGCGCTCCATGTTGGCTCCGAGTCTGAATAGATATCATTTGTTAAGTTTTTTAATGTTCTATTATTAATATCATAAAGATATATATCACTAGAGCTAACTTTATTTCCTACAAATGCTAATTGATTGCCATCTGGACTCCAAGATGCAGAGAAAATACCGTCAAGATCAAAAGTAAGTTTTTCCTTTTTATTTGGATTATCAACATCAATCAAATAAAGCGCATCTTTTGAGCCCGCTTTTGCAGCAATTACAATTCTTTTGTTATTAGAAGACCACGCTATCCCTGGCTGAAGCCATTTTAATTCCTCAAAATCTATTGATCTATTTCCTTTAACTAATCTTTTAATCTTTTTACCATCAATTGCATCAATAAGTGTTATGTTTGCAAATCCAGATCTATCTTCTAGAATAGCTATTTTGCTTCCATCAGGAGAAATTGCAGGAGCAATATTATAATAATTTTTCTTCTTTTTATGATCAGTTAATCTAATTGATATATCTTCAATTTCATCTCTACCATCAATATCAGGCCAATATTCTTTCTTTAAATACTTATGCCATTGCTTAGTTAAAGATTCAAAATCCATACCAATAGCTTTATCAAACCCTTTTTCAGCATTTTGAGTCAATTTCATAGATGTAAAAATTTCTCCAATTTTTTCTCTACCATATTTTTGAGCAATAAATCTCCAAACTGATTGACCTCCTTTATAAGCAAGAAAAGATTGTAGCTGTTGAACAGTTGGCATTTCCTCATGCACTGCTAAATCTCTTAATATCATATCAGACTGAGTATCCCAATTCATAGATAAAAACTCTGCTAGTCCTTCATTTGCCCATAGTGGCACCCGCAGTCTTACTCTGCCTGAAGCTACATTTTGAGCAGAACCATAAATCATGTCATTTATTAATGCATGAACAAGTTCATGATGAATTACATGTCGGAATTGGTCGTAATCTCCTTCAAATGGGATAACTACCCTATTTTTAAATAATTCCGTTACACCTCCAATACCTTCCTGCATATAAGGAAGCACAACATTTGTTTGTTGAAAATCATTATGAGAATGATATATAATTATTGGTACACGTTTTCTTAGCGTCCAACGAAGATGTTTGGATATTTGTTCATAAGCTTCTTCACCTTTTTCTGCTGTGAATTGTGCAAGATCTATGGCTTCCCCGTAATAATAAATATCAAAATGAGGAGAAGTGATAAATGACCAATCAAAGTTTCGGTACTGTACTTTATTTTGGCCAAATGTCTGAGCTACTAATAAATTAGTAGCAAAAAATACTATAAATGTTATAAACCTAATCATAATTATGATCCTATAATTTAATCTACAAGAGCCAAAAATTAGACACTATTAAATAAACTAAAGTTAAAAATAACATAAATTGAAATTGATTTCCTATGCAGAAATATAAAGTTTAGTTTCAAATACTATGAATTTGCCATTGTATTTTATTTCAGATATTCATCTAATGGATGAATCGTCAGAAAATTATCCTCAAATCAGTAAAAAGCTAAAGAATTTTTTTAATCATATAGCTAGTACTGGTGGAACACTGTTTATTAATGGTGATTTATTCGATTTTTATTTTGAATATAAAGATGTAATTCCCAAAAAATATTTTTTGCTATATAACCAATTATACACTCTAAAAAATACAGGAGTTGAAATTCATTATATACTTGGGAATCATGATTATTGGGTAATGGATTTTATTGAAAAACAAATAACCACAAAAACATATCGTGATGATGTTACTCTGGAATTAAATGGTAAAAAATTCTACATTTCGCATGGTGATGGATATCTTTCATGGGATCATGGTTATCGTCTTTTGAAATTTATAATTCAAAGTAAGTTTTTTACTTGGGCATATAGATGGATACATCCAAACATTGGGTACCGAATTGCTGGCTGGATTTCTAAGAAGGGTAAGCATTATGATCACTCTAAAGAATATAATGAACGGGTTCTTAATGAAATGACTGCACTTGCTCATAAGAAAATTCGTCAAGGATTTCATTATCTAATTTTAGGACATTATCATCAGGCAGTAGACAAATCAGTTGAAAATGGAAAATTACTTATTTTAGGTGATTGGCTAACTTTTTTTACTTATGGCTATTTTGATGGCAATGAACTCTCACTTTTGAAATGGAGTGAAGATGAAGGCTCTTAAGCATTTGATGATCATTCTCATTGCTTTAATTATTTTTAGCAGTTGTTCATTAATAAAGAAAATTTTTCCAGGAGATAAAGAAAAAGCACCTGGAGTAACTTTTGAATTAATCGATAAACTGCGAATCGCATATGAAGATGGACGAATTCAAGCCTTAGAAGAATTAATTTCAATTTATAATGATAGTAGTCTTCCATTCGAAGCAAGAATAGAAGCTGGCCGGGTTTTAGGAGAATCTCAACATCCCACAGCCCTTAATGCTATAGCTCAGGCGGTTGCAAGTGGTGCAGCGCTAGATATAACATTTATGGAAGAATCAATAAAACTATTAGCAAAATTTAGAGAAAACCCAAAAGCAGCTGAAGCAATGATCCAAGGTATGGAGAATATTGAATTGAAAACGAACAGTTTACACATGACTTTAGTTAGAAGTTTGAATAAAATACGCGTTGAAGATCAGGTCTTAGCTTTACTCGATTTATATGAAATTGCTCATGCAAATGTTGAACGTACAGACTTATTATTAGCTGAAACGTTGGGTGCGATTGGTACGGAAGAAGTTGTTCCTATTTTGGTTGGTATAGCAAAGAATACTAGTATAAAAATTGGGGTCAGAAATCGAGCGGTTGAAATACTTGGAAAAAAAGATCCTGCTGATGTTGCAAATGCATTTGCTGAGTTGTTAGATGATCCAGCAACTAATCTTGAAGTTCGTGAATTTGCGTTAAAAACTATGAAAGGAGTTAGGCAAGAGAATCTAGTTCTGGCTCTATTAAATACATATAATGCTGGAAGAGGAGAATACTATAGTCTTTTAAATACCCTCTTGGAAGCACTAGGAAATTTTGATGACCCTCAAGTATTTAAAGCCATTATTGAGATTGGATTAACAGAAGATTTACCACTTGATTTAAGAAAGAAAGCAATAGAAAGTCTAGGCGGATTAAATAATCCGAATGTTATTCCAAGATTTTTACCTTTATTAGAAGATGCAAAAAATTATACTTTGCATGGATCCATAATTCAAATGATTGGACGACTTGGTCAACAAGATACATATCATGAAGAACTACGCAGATTAGCTTTTTCAGCACATATGAAAGAGAGTCAATATCTTGTACCATAAAAAATTATTCTTCTTAATTATTATTAATCTTTTAATTGGTCAAGACACTACAATAATAGATATCGGGAAAAATGCTGCTGATTCAACTAGTATAGGGATACTTGATTCTACTCTAATTCCTATTCCAAGCCTTCGTGATGATAAAGATACATTATCTTTACTTCCGGAAGGAAAACCATTTTTTAATTATGATACAGATATAAAACAATTACAAAACCAAATTGATTCACTTAGAGCGATGGTTGGTCTACTTCAAAAGTTCCAGGCTATGCCTACTTTAAATCAGGATATCATTAATTTAATTAAAGTTCCTGATATGCAACATAGAGTGGAGTTAACAAATGGGACTGTTGTTATGGGTGAAATAATCGATGAGAATTCAGATGAATTATTTATTCAAACTACTCTTGGGCGTTTAGCAATCACTAAAGATAAAGTTGTTTCTGTCCAACAAGAACTTCCTCCTGGTCCAAAAGTTGAAATGGTAGGAGAACCAAATATAAATGTGTTTCCGGATCGTGAAGAAATTATTGGTACCGTTATTAATACAGGGGAAATAAGAGCTGATTTTGTCCGAACTGAAGCAAGATTATGGTCCCCTTCAACTACATTGATAGTTATTGATTCCGCTTTTGTAAATGGAAATATGATAACATACAAATCTGGTGTAATTAGCGACACCTCTCTTGACCCCGGAGAAACAGCTAATTTTAAAATAATAATTCAAAAGCCAAGTGTTCCAGAAGTTGGATATAGAACCTATGCCATCCGCTGGGTTCGTACATTTTGAAATTGATTTTAATATAATATTAACATATAAAAATATCTAGCAATCGGCATCTTCTTTCATTTGATGCTTTATATAAATTATAGGCAATAACTTGTATTTCCTTCGTATTGTTAATATTTTTCAGCGTTGATATTTAATCATATGTTTGTTTATGATTAAAAACTGACAATAACCGAGGTAAAAAGGGAAAAATTCAGGAGTAATCTATGTCTGACCCTATTAGTAATATTGAGGGGGATATCCGTGTTAATGGTACTTTATCATGTGATGGAGACCTCATTATAGATGGACAATTAGAAGGCGAATTATCTGTAAAAGGTAATCTAACTATTACAGAAATAGGAAATGTTGGTGCAAATACTGAAGCTTCATATTTAACAGTAGCTGGAAAGCTGAAAGGTGAAATCAGCGCTGAAAAAGGAGTGCTGATAAAGTCAACTGCAAGTGTTCTAGGTCCGATTGACACCAGTGAGATTATTATTGAAGATGGTGCTGACTATTCAGGTGCAATTAATATGAACGTAGAATTACCGAAAAACTTATAATTAATTTGAGAGGTAATATCTAATTATGTCAAAAACAACTATTGGAAAATCATTATTACTTGAAGGAGAATTAAAGGGTAAAGATGGTTTAATCATTGCAGGAAAAATTAAGGGATCTGTTGAAGTAAGTGGCGCATTATCTGTTGAAAAAGAGGCGGTTGTTAAAGCTGATATCAAAGCAAGTAATGTGAAAATTTCAGGGGAAGTAAAAGGTGATATTTCTTCAACAGGCAATGTTCATTATATGGAAAACTGTTCAGTCACTGGTAATACTACAACATCAAGAATTCTTATTGAAGACGGTGCAACTATCAAGGGAAGTGTCCATATTAATATTTAATAATGGTATATAAATGAGTAAAAAGGTTCAAGAAAATATAACAACCTTTCATAAGGATATTTCTTTTAATGGAAAGGTAGTTGGCGATGAAAAGATTATTATCGCTGGCCACATAGAAGGAAGCTTAAAAACATCTCAAGATTTAACAATTGAAAAATCAGGGACTGTTAAAGCAGATATAATATCTTCAAATCTTATTTTAAATGGAACCCTAGTTGGGAATGTTAAGTCAAAAGGTGTCGTTACTATAACAAAATCAGGTCGAATGGTTGGGGATATTAAATCCGAAAATATTATTATTAATGCAGGTGCTCAATACAAAGGTACTATTTTAACTAAAGCAAATTCTAAATTAAATAGTCCACAAAAAAGATCTGCTAACAAAAACTCTAGATTAAAAACCAAACGTTAACTTCTATGCGGGGTGACGGACCCTACTAACCTTGCAATTATATATTATATTGTATGATTTCAAAAAATTGTATTATTATCAGAGATAAAGGGGTAAATAGCTTAATATAATTATGATAAGTCTTATACTATCTGAAAATCATATTCACTATGCTCAATGGGAAACTATATCTGGATCTCAATCAATTGATCTGGTTGGATCTCTTCCATTAAAAACACCACTTTCAGAGTTTAAACCTGGAACTGAAGAGTTTACAGCAATGTTGGGCTCTGAATTTAGCAAGCTATCCATGCATATCGATATGGTAGGAAAAGAAATCATTCTAACAATTCCTGATTGGATTGTTCATCAAGAATTTATCACCCTTGATAAAGACTTAATTGCTCCAGAGACAAGACAATACCTTGAATGGATATCTGAAAATAGATGGGGTGGCAAAGCATCCCATTTTAATACACTTGGATACTGGGTCAAATCTGATAAATTGGATAAAAATTATGTTCGGAAAACATTAATACCATCAAATGTAGTGGGAACGTTAAAACTTACTATAGCTGAACAAGGTGCTAAGCCTACATGGATGGGTACAAATTCTGAAGCCTTATTAAATGCACAAGAAAAAGGTGATATTATATTAGTTAAATCTTCCGGCTTATCTTATGAGTTATTTTATCGCTATAAACAAGAAGTTGGGTGGGCAAAAATACGATTTATTAAAAACGTTCCTCATATTCAATCAATTAGAGGTCGTAAACGCTCAATAAATACTCTATTGAAACGATTAGACCTATATATAAATGGTGAATCAGATTGGCTCGGGTATGATATTGCATATATCAATCAACTTAGTGCAGGAAGAAGAAAATACTGGGAAAGAACTGGAGAATACGATGATTCTCCCATGCTACAACCTTTTGATAGAGTAAATATTAGTGGAGAAGTATCCTTTGAAGATCTATCTGTTCTCCACTTAAATGTTCTTACCTCAATTATAGGAACGATTGATAAGCTTCCATTAATTAATTTATTTAATGAACCTGGAATCACTCAATATGAAGAAGGTATGGATATACCTCAGATACATTCAGAAGAAAATATAAAAGAAGATAGTACAGCGATTGATCAACAAAATAATAAAAAAGAAGATTCTGAAATTAAACGACCAGTTGTTCAAAGCTCATTACTAACATGGATATTATTTACAATTGCAGTAATCGCATTCGCATATTGGATTTTTTCTAAAGAATATCCACAAACAATTAATTACAGAGATCATATTCTACAATTGTCAAATGAATCATATTCAATGGCAAATTCAGTCAATACTATTATTGATGTGATTCCAGATAGCTCATTAATAGAAGCTAAAGTTGTAAATATGACATTGCATTTGGAAATGGTAAAGAATGATACACTTAATCCAATTTCATATATTAATGGAAATGAAATATCTTTCTATCAGGATGAATTATCATGCTGTGGTGGAAAAAAGAATATATCTGATTATATCTTATATCCAAGTGATCAAAAAGCCGATAAAAACTGGTTAACAATCGAAGATTTAAAAATAATATTTGAAGATTATCCAATGGACACTGAAATAGAAGATTTATCTATGACAAATCGAAATTTTTTAGTTTTTGATAGATTAAGAATTAAAGCAAATAATAAAAATGATTTAATAAGAGCCTTAGAACTTTCTACTAATTTAAGTGAAAATATTCTTTTAAGAAAAATTGTGGTTTCTAATAATCCTGAGAGTCCTAGAATTAATGGAAAACTATATATTGCAATTATAAAAGAACCTTCATCAGGTTTTTGGGTTTTTAATATTCAAAATACACTAAAAGATATTAAAAATTTGATTGTGAATATTGATCTACAATCAATAATTAATAAAATTAAGTAACGTTTTGGTTAAATAAAGTGACCATAATTGCATTCTGGATATGTAAGCGATTCTCTGCTTGATCAAATACAATTGAATACTCCGCCTCCATTACTTCATCTGTTACTTCTTTTCCCCTCTCTGCAGGTAAACAATGCATAAAAAGAGCCTTATCGCCAGCCTCTAACATAAGAGATCTATTTATTTGAAAAGGTTTAAACACCTTTTCTCTAGCTTCTGCTTCATCTTTTTGACCCATAGAAGCCCACACATCGGTATAAATAACATCTGAATTTTGAATTGAATCCATGGGATTATTAGTTATAGTAATATTTGATAATCCAGCATTAACTGACTTATCCAAGGTGTTGCTATCTGGCTCATAACCAGATGGACAGGCACAAACAAAATCAATTGGGAATTTTTGTGATAGTTGTAGCCATGAATTGACAATATTATTACCATCGCCAATATAACTAACTTTCAAATTATCCAATGATCCTCTAGCCTCCCAAATAGTAAAAAAGTCACTCATTATTTGGCAGGGGTGGTTATAATCTGTGAGACCATTAATAACAGGAATACTTGTACTATCTGCAAGTTCAATTATATGATTATGATCAAATAATCTAGCCATAATCAAATCATTATATCGGCCCAATAATCTACCAATATCTTTTATAGCTTCTCTTTTACCAATCCCAATATCATTGGGTCCAAGAAATAGCGCATGTCCTCCTAACCATTCAAATCCAGTCTCAAATGATATTCTTGTTCTAGCTGAAGGTTTAGCAAAAATCATAGCAAGAGATCTATTATGAAAAATCTTATAATCTTCTCGATCCCGAAATTTTATTTTTAATTCCTTTGCTAGCTTCATTATCTCCAACAATTCATCAGATGAATAATCACTAATATGTAAAAAATTATTATTCATTATTTATTTAATGTCTCAAATAGATTTGAATTTGATGGTAAAACTAAAATTGTTTTTTTATCAATTATTTTTTTATAGGCCTCTAATGATCTATAGAACTCATAAAATTCTGGATCTTTGGAAAAAGCGCGAGCATATATATCAACTGCTTTCGCCTCTCCTTCTCCTTTAATTTCTTCCGCCTCTTTATATGCATTCGCTAATATGATTGTTTTATCTTTATCCGTGGAAGCCTTGATTTTCTGAGATTCCTCTTCACCTTCAGATCTAAATTTATTTGCCTGACGAATTCTTTCTGCCTGCATTCTGCGATATATAGATTCTTCATTATTTTGAGGTAAATCAACTCTTTTTAAGCGTACATCTACAACCTCAATTCCATATGGTTTTGTTGCTATTGCACTTTGTTTAGTTACAGTCTCCATAATTAGTTCTCTGTTTTCAGTTATTATTTCTGACATAATATGCGTACCTAATTCTCTTCTTAATTCAGAATATACTATATCATCAATACGCGTTTTTGCTATAGGCTCAGTCTGCACGGTCTGCAGAAATAAAAGAGGATCTATAATTTTCCACCGAACATAATTATCGACTATTAAGGATTTTTTATCCTTACTTAAGATTTCTTCGGGTGGAACATCATATTCTAACAAACGGTTATCAAAAACTTGAGCCACTTGTATAGGCGCTGGTAATTTAAAATTTAATCCAGGCTCCTTGATTATCCTTACAGGTTGTCCAAATTGTAATATAACTACTTGTTCTGTCTCATCAATTGTAAATACAGTACTTAAAACCCCAATTACTAGTAATACTATTAATATAAGAATTGATTTTTTCATTACTTTGTTCCTTTCATTCCATTAAGGTTAAGAAGATTCAATAAGTTTCCATCTTCCCCATTTGGAACTATATATTTATCTATACCAGGAAGTATTTCTTCCATTGCCTCTAAATACAATCTTTCCTTTGTTACATCTTTTGCCTTATTATATTCTTTAACAATAGCTTTAAACTTAGCGACATCTCCTTCTGCTCTTTTTATCCGTGACTCTCTAAAGCCCTCAGCTTCGCGGATCATTGCCTGTGCCTCTCCACGAGCTTTTGGAATTACATCATTTCTATATCCTTCTGCTTCATTAATCATCCTATTTTTATCTTCCTTGGCTGAAGCAACATCTTTGAATGCATCTATAACTTGTTTGGGGGGACTAACATCTTGCAATTGAACTGCAACCACAATTACTCCTGTTTCATATTTATCTAATGTTATCTGTAGCAACTCTTTAGTTTCTTCTTGTATCATTAATTTCCCAGATGTTAACGCCTCATCTATATTGTGCCTTCCCACGACAGTTCTTAATGATGCTTCAGAAGCTTCGCGTAAAGTTAATTCTGGTCCAATAAAATTAAATAAGTAATCTAT
>CAYTYA010000019.1:17374-27674 GCA_964442015.1 uncultured bacterium | reverse complement strand
TAGATTCTGTATACCATTATGAACCATAATATTAAATTGATGTTTTAATTCTTTATCTTCTTCTAATAAATCATTATTAACCAAAGAGTCTAGATATCCACTTTCAAACATAATATTTTCAACAAACAGAATTGGGATTTTCGGTTGTTTATCTCGTATTATTTTTACTAGTGGAATAGTATTCTCTTTTATCTGGTCTTTTGAAACATTAGCCATACATTCAATTACATAAAAATAGGCATCAATATCTGCTATTAAAGTTGCAATTTCAGGTTCCATCCTACCATTACCGCTAAAACCATAATTAATGCAGTTAAGACCCAATTTTCTTGATATAATATTTGTATGAGCCATGCCAGGTCTAGTAGCACAGCCACCCTGTGTTATACTAGTACCATAAAAAACAATAGGTTTTTGGGTTTCTTTTATTGGTTTTACCATTACAGTATTAGAATCAATTCCAATTTCAAGTGATTCAATTCCATCATATAGTGGCAAGTAAAGTTTGTATTCTCTCATTGCAGATGACATATTGCTTACAATTAACTGATCATTCTTCATTGTATCATGTGGTCTTCCAGTACCTAGATATTGCCAAAACCCTGAATTATTAAAATATAGGTCAACACCCTTTATACCAGTTTCTGTCATATGATTCATGCTTTCATCATTCAATACTTGCCATTTAACCCTAATTAATGATGAGTTTGTATTAAAACGTATAGATAAACCAGCAGAATTCTTTGATAGTTCCCAAACAGGTTCACGTACAATAGATTTATAAGAATATGGTAAGCGATCATAGGGGCTTTCTTTAAGTGAGTCAACAATTGCACTTCCTTCTATGGTAAACGAATCCCTCCCATAATACTTAATAGGAATATCTTGAGAAAAAAGGAATGATTGACTAAATAATAAACATAGAAAAAAAGTAATAAAACTACCTTTCAACCTATTAATTAATAAATCCATCTATTCACAAAATATATAGATCTATCTACTACAATTAATAACAACACATCCATCATCATTAGTAAAAGTAATTGTAGCATCACTTGGCGTGAGTTGGAGTGTTCCACAATATGATGACATGCCAAGTGAATCCATTTCACAAAATTCATTTAAATTTAGTCGATAATTCCAAGTACTTGTAGTTATAATCGAACAACTACTTCCTGAATAATCACCACCTGTATTTGAACATAATTGTGAGAATGAGTCTTCATTCTTTTGAACTTCGATAGGGCTATTAATTGCCCAATCAGCTCCTGTTATTGTACCGTTATTATCATTATTGCTTTGGTCTAAAAGGACTTCACCTTCTCCTGAACTAAAATCCCAATATGCTACCACATTACTATTAACTTGAAATCCATTTGCAATCACATCTATCACCTGTTCTGCAGATAACTCAATATCTAAAACCCCTACCTCATCAATATGACCATAAAATCCACCTCCCTCTGGGTCATCTTCACTTCCTGTAAGATTCCCAATCCATAAAGGAACTTCATCGCTAACAACAGGATTAATATTGTTATCGAACGTAACATCCGCACCATTGACATAAATAGTAGCTATAGTATCATTAAATGTTACTGCTACATGCATCCATTCTTCTGTTGGTATTAACTCGCCTCTTGCATAATTATCATCTCCCGCAAGAAAAGTGATAATATTTTGCGATGGATTAACTTCCAGCTCATATCCTGTAGGGGCATTCCAGATAGATTTTTTTGATATAATTCTATTATATGTAACCTCGGAGGGGTCTTCAATTTTAATATAAGCCATTAACGTACCTTGATTACCATTTGTGTCGCTTATATTTAACGATTCATGATGAGGGACTTCCACATAATCAGCACCATTGAAGAATAATGATCCATCTCCAATTAAGCAATAAGTACCATCATATGACCCACCAATGGATTGACAATATTCTTGAAATGAATATTCGCTAACGATCTCTTCATACACAGAAGTTTCGTTAAACGTAATAGTGCCTGTTGACTCATCATATTCACCTGAACAATCAGAATTATTATAATATTTTAATGATGTAATTGTCCATGTCCCAAGCAAGGAAACTTCTTCGTTAGTTGTTTCATCACAGCTAAAAACAAATATTAATACAATTAAACACAGTTTTTTCATTACATCTCCCTAAAATAAATGTTATACAATGTAGTCATAATTAGATTGATTCCATTATCCTTCCATAAATGATAAAATATCTTTTTTAATATGCTTAACCCAAATACTATATCCAGTATTATTCAAATGAACACCATCTGTAGTATACTGTTTATTCATTAATCCTCGTTTATCTGCAAATAAAGAGTGTAAATCAATTATAGAGTGATCTTTATTGATTTCTTCTATCAGTAGGTTTATCTGATTAATCTGCTCATTAAGAGATATTTTGTATATAGGTAATTTACGATCATGAAATTCCATATATCGCAATGTATCAACTGGGAGAATTGTTTGAATAAATATTTTTGTATCATTGCTATTCACCTTAATCTGATTTGCAATCTTCATTATATTACTGGCAACATAAAGCGGGGTTATATCTTTTCTATTCAAATGATCATCAAAAATATCGTTAATTCCAATTAAGATATACACAGCTAGAGGTTTATAATAAAATATTTCATTTAGTCTAGATAAAACACCTTCAGTAAAGTCGCCTGAAATACCTCTATTTACAATATAATTAACTCCAAACTTTTCATTCCAATTACTGCCAGCCTCAATAATGCTATTACCCAGAAATACGATCTTATTCTCTCCAATTGGTTCATTCCGAAAATCATTTATTCGATTGTTAAATGGGGTTTTCTGCCAATCTTGTTGATATTTAATTTCAAGATTTGGAGATGGGTATATATAATTCTGCTTACCTTGAGAAGGAATTTTTTGGTAACAGGATAGATTAATTAATGCAACAATCGATAAAAATAATAGTTTCATCTTTTAATTGATTAATCAATTAAAAATAATAACGGAATCCTAGATCAATCGTTTTACCGTAATGCTGTTTTAAGCTTAAATTTCTATCTCTGAAGATGTTTCTATCGATTGCTTCAGTAATATTGCTCACGTTTAAAAAGATTTCTAATCCTTCAACAGGAAGATCTGTTTTCATGGATAGATCCCATCTACGATAATCATCCGTTGACTGACGTAACTCTGGCCAAAAGTCTGTTCGCATGAATACATTCGATTTATATAACATAGAAAGTCTACCGGAAAATCCTTTATAGTCATAACCAAGAGAAATATTGATTATCTCATCTGGTTGATCAATCAATCTGTCTACATAAAATGTATCTACATTTGTAGTAGTAGTTGTAAGAGGCGGTCCCCAATCGATATTAAATTCTATAATCGTTCTTGGATACCTTACCTCCGATTCAGTAATTGTATAATTTGCATTTAATACTAATCCACTTAATACACTTGGTAAGTACCAAAATCTTGTCTGAAAATCAAACTCAAAACCAGATAACTTTACAGCATATGGATTATTGGATGTATAATTTTGGATATAATATTTATGTGTTGATTCTGGTAGTCCATGTTCGCTTGGATCAGAAATATATCTCCTACCACTTGAATAAATGAGATTCTTTATATTTTTTTCAAAATAACCAATACTAAACAAGCCAAGATGATTTTGTAGGAACGTAACAGCAAAATCCATGTTTTCTGATTTACCAGGTTTCAGAAATGGATTTCTGTAATCCACATTAGAACCAGGACCATCTATTTCATATAAAGGAATAATGTCTGTATAGTTAGGTCTAGTGAGTGTATTTGTCTGAGCAAAACGAATATTTAACCATGAAAAAGGTTTAAATCGTAGAAATAGCGCAGGTAGCCAAAATTCATTTTCTCTTTCATGCGAATAAGGCTCTCCAGTATATATCCAATGAGGTAAGGCAGATTTTTGTGATCTCCAAGAGCCGTATAATGTTTCGTTCCTCTCTGAACGTCCACCAGCGATAAGGTTAAATTTTGAACCAATATCCATATCGACCATATAATAATATGCATTATAATTTTCTTCACCTGTATAATCGTACATAATGGTATTTGTCTCATGCAATCTATGCATAATATATTCATCAATGGTAGATGCACCTGGTGAATATCTACCAAAATTTTTCTTAAAAAATCTAAAAACCTCTAACATGAAATCAAGATCAGCTACTGGTCCCATTGTGTATTCGCCATTCATAAAATTACCTGGATCATAATCATGATCCATAAATCCTGTAATAGGTATTCTTCTTGGATCTAGACCCTGGTTTTCAAATAATTGAGGAAAATGATGCACTAATGAATCCCTTGGATCACGAAGACCTGCTGCTGCAGCTACAGGCGCATATTCATTATTCCTATCGTATTCTCGCTCTTTTGTACGAACTTTATTTCCAATCTTTAATTTACCAGATATTTGTTTCCCTAATCGAAAATCTAACGCTACGTTTACACCATAGGTTCTCTCTTCTTCATCACTGAAATATTTATTATACTGATAACTATCCAAACCAGTATTCAGTGTATCAAATTTTGCAATCTGCTCCACTCTTTCCATCTTTATACCAAAGGTAGATTCTGTATATGCATCAGGTTCGAGGAAGTTAAATGAATATGCATACGAAGTATTTGTTGATTGGGAAAAAGAACTGAACGCATCGATGTGCAAGTTTGAAAACAATGTCTGCTTATAGCGTAAGGTTCTTGTTGTTACTTCAATTTTACTTCGTGTTTTACCTGAAGAAGAATTTCTAGCGTTATTAGAAAACACATAGTTAGTAGAATAATTGATAATATCTTTATCAATAGAGCTGTTTAGGCTACTATAACTAATATTACCATTCGGAATATTCATATCGATCATCAAGGTATTATTATTACGTTTATTATTTCGAAGAACATCATACAAGCCCAAACCAGTAAAGAAAAGTTCATTCACCGTATCTAATTCTGCTCCAGGAAGCGTGTACGAAGCACTTAGTTCATGAGAACTACGATTTCTGTTTTCAAGATCTATTTGCGCAAGTACACCAATGCGATCTTTCCAAAAGCGATTGCTTACGTCAAAAACAAACTTATTATCGTTATAAGTGTCTTCAAGGCCATTATACATTCCTTGTGTAATAACATTTGCATGAAGACCAGGTTTTGCCCTTTTTAGGATAAAGTTAACTGTTCCTCCTAATACATCCGCATCAAGATCTGGTGTCCCAGCCTTTGTCACTTCAATCCCATCAAGCATATACTGTGAAATCATACTAAGATCGGTACTTCTATCATCTGGATCTGTAGAGGCCAAACGTGTTCCATCTACTGTAATAGAATTGTATTTTGGTGATAATCCTCTAATTACAACTTTATTACCTTCACCACCTTCTCTTTTAATAGATACACCGGGAACTCGAGCTACAGACTCGGCAGCATTTGCATCAGGTAGTTCTTGTATTCTATCCGCAGATACAATGTTAACGATTGAATTTGAATTTAACTGCTTATTTATCGCATCCATTTGCCCTTTTGCTTGGGCAGTAACTGTTACTTCTTCTCCCTCAATCGTTGTATAGTTAAGGCTGAAGTCTAGGTTTATATCTGTTTCAACACCAATTACAACGCTGTCTTCCATCATAAGATAACCGATATATTCCGCTCTAACCAAATAAGCACCTTCATTTAAATTAGATAGTTTATATAAACCTTCATCATTCGCAGCTGTACCTAAGCTTGTTCCTACTATAAAAACATTTGCTCCAACAAGCGGTTCTCCGCTTGCAGCATCTTTCACAACTCCTGATAGATTACCTTTTTGAGAATATCCTATCGTATTAATAAATAAGAATCCTATAATAAATAATAAAAGCGATGATCTCATCTAAATGTTTCCTAGTTAAAAATTTATATTCATTTTTTGATTATGATTTTATCCCTAATTCATTCAATTCTAAACGCTTTTTTTCTACACTATCCGTTGGATAACAATCATTTTCCCAATACATAGCTCGTTTAAAAGTCTGTAAACAATAAGATTGTATTGCTCGCCAATCTTTTAAGTGATTTTTTACCTGTTTCAACGATTGGTTATCTTCACTGTATTCTTCAAAACTATTAAAATTGTTTCGTACTAATAGAATATCATCAAGAGCACTTAATGCTTCTTTATAACAATTGCAAACTGAATTGAGTTTTGAGGTATCAAAGTTTGATTTTTTAGATGGCGTTGAAACTGAAACTTTTTGAGGAATATTGTTTGATTTTGTTTTGCTATCATCATTTGATTCTTTTGAGCATGATGATATAATCAAACACCCAAATAATAATAGAATATAGTTACGACAGTTCAATTTATAATTTTTAGATAATAAATATTTATATTTTAAAAAGGGGCAGTAAAATTTTCACTGCCCCTTTTTGTAAATGTAAAAATGAATTGAAGAATTACTTCATCAATGCCATTTTCTTTGTGATAGAGTTTGTACCATTTGTTAAGGTATAAAGATATACACCAGTAGATACATCTTGACCCATTTCATCACGACCATCCCAACGTAAAGTATGCGTTCCAGCTTGTCTAGAAGCATTCTCTAATACTCTTACTTTTTGACCAAGTAAGTTGTAGATAGTTAGATTAACATCTGATGTCTGTCCAATAGTAAATGAGATATCAGTTGTTGGGTTGAATGGATTTGGATAATTCTGTTTAAGAGCAAACTCATTTGGCACATTAACATCATTATCGATTCCAACAGTACTTGACATCCAACGTGGATCTCCAACTGGTCCACCACTAGCACTTGCAGTTGCTGCAGCAGAACTTGCATCATAGCTCATGTCAATATGCATTGGCCATTCAATGCTTACATGACTACCATCGTGCTCATACTGCCACCACTGTGTGTCAAAAGGTGGAGTATCACTTACAAGATTATCTCTGAAATCCCACGTACGTGCAAGCTGTGTCGTTATATAATCATCAGCTAAGTTAATACCAGGATCAGAATTAATATTATTAGACTGCGATACGCCACGTCCTTGATCTAAAGTAACTAGGGTTGAATCATCATTCCATTTACTTTGATCTGCTAACGCGAGCATTGTATCACCCACAGTAGTAACGGTTACAATTGTATCAATCGTTCCATCTGCTAACGTATCATATGCTGTACTGGAAGCCTGCCATGACCAAGGATCTGTCCCAGTCATAAACCCTGTAAGATGCTCATCATGCCACCATACATTATGGTGATAATTAACATTACGATTCATATGATCAACTACATCAGCACCTGCCATTAGTGTGCTGTCAGGATGCGTATACTCTGGCATAACACTCATTTGACCTTGACCGCCTGGGTGCCATACGCCCCAACCGCTAATATCGTAGGTAGACTGAGCATGAGATTTCGTGTTATAAAACAGATTGTTACTAACAGTCATGTTATTTTGACCACGATACCATAATACACCCATTACAATATTTGCAAATGTGCTATGATCAACTAAGCCATAATCCACTTGACTATATACAACAATACATTCACCAATTACATTATGAATTGTACTATTTTGAACTACTAATGAGTCAATAGTGCCCATCCAGGAGCCTCCGCCCCAAGATAAACCACCAAAGTATTGACCACCAGGTCCATTTGTAAAGGCTTTTGCTACTGAATTAACAAAATGAAAATCAGTTGATGTACCAAAAGTAGAGAATGTAAAAGTTACATAATGAGATGCAACAACATTATCCATTACGATTTTTTGCAAATCTCCCCTTGCAGTTACTACTGAGCCAAGGTTAAAACCTTGATCAATAGAAGCTCCATTTAAGATTAAGTTTCTTAAGGTCAAATTTGCGCCATTTCCATATACTTGGAAATTACCATTTGGCCATCCAGTGAAACCTGATAATCCATCATCTCCAGGCATCGGCTGAATTGTTGCTGGAAATTCACCTGCTCCAGGTGTTTGACCAGAAATGTTCACATGGCTATTTACATTTAGTTCTGTTCGTTGCAAATAAATCTTATTTGCTTCTAGTAAATAGACATCATGTGCTTGTGAACCATCAGCGCTTGTATCTGCTTTAATCGTAGATTCAAGCAACCCTGGAGTTTCTGCCCAAGCAATCAATAATGTATCTTGTGCAGCAATACTTGCAGGGATTAAAACACAAACAAAGGTTAATGTTATTTTTGATAACACTTTCACCATGTTCATCCTCCTTATTTATTGTTATTATTAATTAAGTTTTTAATTAGTAAAACGAAATGCTATACTAATATGGCGTAAAAAGGTATGTAGACATTATTATAAATACAATAAACTATTACAATTTCTTCAATATTTATTTTCTCATAATATTATTTAATTAACATTATTTTCTGAGTTTTTGCTATCTGATTGCTTTGTAGTTGAATAAAATATACACCGCTTGTATGATGATCGGCATTCCAATAAAATGTATGTTGTCCAGTATATAAAAATGTATTCGCTATTTGATCAACCTGATTGCCTAACATATCATAAATATTTAAAACAATTGATTTATCACCAAGCACATCCACAACAATTTTACACGATTGATTAAATGGATTTGGATATGCTTTTATTGATAACTGCGATGGAACTAAATCTTCATTTTCCATATCAATATGAAGATAGTTTTCCCCAATTGACTGTATTAATTCTTGACCATTAGCAGTTACATCGTATCCTAATGCCCAAATCATTACTCCGCCTAGTTCTCTTTCAATAGCATAGTCACATTTGTGTGCAATAGATTGGGGATTATCATATACTAACACCTTTGTTTGCTCATCATTAATTAGATATGGACAATAGGCAATACTATCCCAATGATAGGTCCAACCATTATTAATCATAGAAGGAATTTCTCTATATTGCACATCTGCCGTGCTCCCTGTAAATGATCCATTAATATTCGAAGCATTAAATTGAATTCCCCAAAAAGGTAATCCCAAATTGATTTGATTAGCAGGAATACCTCTTGTAAGAATTAAATAATTCATTCCTGTCTGACAAGACCCATCAGGATCTCCAGGAGGTGATTGATATAAGGGAGAATTATGTCCTGCATGACTGGACCAGTTTCCATGCATGTTATATGTCATGGCATTAAAAAAGTCTATGTGATTTTTTAGATATCCAAAATCATACCATTGACCATAATAATTTGATGCAGGAACAGCCATGGTAATCAATAATGTTGAATCATGCGCATAAAACATGGAATCCATTTCAGAAACCAATAGATTTAAGTTATTTCTATCGGAAACTGATTGTGGAAATTCCCAATCAAGATCCACTCCATCATATTCGTATTCATCGCATACATCAAGCAGATTATTGATAAAAACATGTCGGAGTTCAGAAGATGCCGAAACTGCCACAAATCCCTCATCTTGCCCCCATCCTCCAAGACTTAATAGAAATTTCTTATGAATGATCCCACTATTACTAATATTAAACATATTATCATATGACATGACATTGCCATTCACATCTGGCCATCCAAACGCATGTATTACATGCGTTAACACATCCAAATCTAAGTAAACTGGAGGGAACTCATATCTCATCCAATCAGGATAATATCCAACAACACGTTGAGACATCAACGTGTTAAGGGAAAGAATTACGATGAATAATCTAGTTATTCTATGAGTCTGCAAGCAGGGAAACACTCCATATTACTTTTACAGCCATAAATCCCCCTATTTTAACAGAATCATTTTATTTATTTGGTTGTATGGTCCAGATTGAACCTGATATAAATAAATCCCTGCACTAACCGTATTTCCAAGATTGTTTGTTCCATTCCATTGAATACCATGCAATCCTGTCGTTTGTTGCTGATTCAGTAATGTTTTTACTTCTCTACCAACCATATCATAAATCGTTACTGTAACCATATTCGCTTCTGGTAATTGATAGCGCAATGTTGTTACCGGATTGAATGGATTGGGATATGCATCATATACTTTAAACTGATTAGGTATCAAGGCATTTGCATTTGCTATAGAAACATTATCTCCGGTAAATACCATGACTCTACCAAACGTGATATAAGCATCACCTATATCACGAAGTTCTGGAGGTATTGGTAATTCATCTTCAAGACACTCTTGATACCCGTCAGTCTCATCTTCACACACATAAAAATTTGCTGCTATATGTAACGTATCTTCATCAAATTCATAGCTAAATGATATAGTATCTGACTGATCCTCAA
>CAYTYA010000019.1:12537-17274 GCA_964442015.1 uncultured bacterium | reverse complement strand
TCTTCCATCTCTTCTTCTCCAAACATTTCTTCTTCGTCAAAATAAGGTACTAAGGTAGGAACACCGGCTTCAAAATCAACCGTTCCTGGACCAATTGTTCCATCAAGGGTTAATTGAGTAACTCGCAACGAATCCTTAAGTTCAAGACTGGTGAATGTGATTGTATTTTCATCCGAATCAAATGCGGCACCGGCAGCTAAATCTACTGAATCTGCTTCAAATCCAAGCATTTCTCCATCATCAGAAAACATTAGGCCTTCTACATGTTTCACATCATAATCCTCATCCATAAAGAATCCTACAATAACAGGAACATCCACTCCTTCTGGCTCCATACCAAATAACAACATAAAAAATTCAAAAAAGCTCATATTCATTATATTTGCTGAAACTCCATCGTCCTCTCCACCGTCTCCATCATCATAATAACAATCATTTTCACAATACATATTGCATTCATCTTCTGATTCATACCAACTAGTTCCATATACATCATCGCAGGCCCAATTATATTCGTCACCACCATCATCAATCGCTTCTTCATCCAAAATATAGGTTAATTCTTCCTCAAAGTCTGACCCTGTAGCTGTGATAACTCCTTCTGCTTCTACCATTGCTGATAATGCAAGCATATTGGGAACAGACTGGTCTGAGTCTACAGTGACATAAATTTCTATCGTTTCATCTTCCAGAAACCATTCCCCTAAGAACTCTTCCATATCTCGTGCAGAAGCATCATAATCTCCTGATTGAATCATAGATTTCATTTGCTTTATATCTTGTATTGAAAATGTGGGATAATTCTGTTGAAATTGCTCAAAAAGTTGTTTCCATTTATCGGCAGAAAAATCCGATGCAAATGAGATGGATAAACTGAATAGTACTACTAGCGTTTTTTTAATCATTGTTCGTTCCTTTAGTTTGTGGTTTAAATAAATCTATATGTGAAAATTAGTTATTAATTTCTATTTCTATATTAATATTTGAATTATTTTTATCAATTCCATGTTCTTGTAGTAATCGTTCTAATTCTGCATCCAGCTCTTCTCTTGTAACTTTACCACTCCCTTTAATGATAACATTGGTTAAGTCTTCCCCATTATCTATCGTCCTATTAATGCTGACATTTATATTTTTATTCTTCTTGATAGGATCGCCCGTTGTAAAGGAAAACTCTGTTTCTACATTCCCAAGAACAAAAAGAAGGATAACTACACCTATTATACCCGTAAGTACCCCAAGAAACATACTTTTATATTCAACTTTCATTACTGATCCTTCTTTAAAAATTCTATAACTCCATTTGCATATACATCTGGATCATCCCACATGGCCATATGGCTACCATTTTCACATAATAAATACGATCCATTTGGAAATTCTTTTGACATCCATTCCATATGGTCTGGATCCATAGTATCATGGGATGCGCCAATAACTAAAGTTCGTGTTTTAATTTCCGATAATCGATCTTTTACATCCCAAAACTCCAATAGTCCGGATGCTCCAAATTCACTAGGACCCTGCATGGCCACATACATTTCTTGATTAATATTGGCAAAGGCATTGTTTACCTCTTCCGGCCATTGATCTGCAGGAATACGTAGTACGTGTTCTTCATAATGATAGGGGATCAATAGTTCCATATATCGAGGGTTCCCAAAATCTTGGTTTGCTTCTAATTCCCGAACTTCCGATAGCACATCCGATGGCATTTGTGGACCCAGAACATTGCTGGCAAAATTATTATAATCGGGTATACTTGCCATCATATTGGAAATAATTAATCCTTTTATATTCTGTTGATATTTTAAAGCATATTCCATTGCCAAAAGTCCACCCCAAGAATGACCTAGCACATAAAAGTTAGAAGAGGTTAAACCCAGTTTTTTTCGCACTGTTTCTACTTCTTCTACAAATCGATCTATGGTCCAATCACTGGGGTTATTGGATGGGTCGCTATTAAATGAACCAAATTGATCATAATAATAATATTCTATCCCTGCTTTCGGGAGATATTGATCAAGAATTTTAAAATATTCATGCGTGGCTCCTGGACCACCATGCAATAGCAGCAGTTTCACATCTGGATTATTACCTATCTTTTTTGTCCAGACTTTGTGTCCCCCATCAATCTCAATCATTCGAACACCGTTATTATTATCACATCCAAAAAATAACAGGAGCGTTACTATCGATAAATATATTTTATTCATTTCATACCCTTACTATTATTAAATATTCATACTTACAAATCTACAATTAACTAAAAAGATATGCATCTATATCTATTATTATCCTTTATTATTATGGCGGGAAAATTCACTAATAGTAATAATCTATATGACTATATATTAGGATTTAGAAATATTTAGTTAAATAGTTATATCATAGATAAAGACTAAATAATTTATCGTATTCTCCCCCCATTGACTTCCAATCAAACTTATGAATCCAATCACGGTTCAAATTCGTACGATTCCCTTTCATATCTTTAATTTGAAGTTTTACTAATTCATATAATCCATCTTCATTATCATATAAATGATTGTGATGCCATTCATCAGGTAGTAGTTCAGGATATGTTAATCTCTTTGGTAAAATAGGATACACGCCACAATAAATTGCTTCCATTATACTGACGCCAAAAAAGTCCTGATTGCTCGTTACAGGCAATATGTCGGCTTTCCAGAGCCATCGTGCGTATTCTTTAAAGTCTTTGCAATATCCGTGATGAATAATTTTATCTTTCAGCCTCTCTTTTGCCTCATCAAAAATATTAGGTGTAGATTGGAAATTTTCACCAAGAATTACAATTTGAAATGCATAGTTTTCATCCTTCAATCGATACAGTAAGTGAAAGAATGACTCAGGATTCTTATCATACTCCCAACGATGATTCCATACAATAATAGGATCACCCTTCTTTTCTTCTTTGTAGCTGTCAAATTGCAATAAGTCCATTCCAAGATATAATATTTCGCTCTTTGATTGAATTTCATCAATACTATCCAATTCCTGACGATCAGGAAAATGTTTTAATACATTCGTAGCGCCAGATAAAAATGATTCTAGATGATACGCTGAATTGAATAACACATGGTCCGCTGCCAATGCAGATGAAATATTGATGAATCCATAATGAATATCCCTTTTTTCTATTACATCCCTATCCAAGGAAGACCATGGGTACGTTATCTGATTTTCATGGAAATATAAAACGGTAGGAATATCTGCAGTCCTACTTTTCGTTAAGCTTACAAACGTAGTCAAATCAAGCATGTCTGTTGCAATAATTAAATCAGGGATAAAATCTGATTGTAAAAATTCTTTTGCAATCGTGATTGCACCACCATGCATTCTCCATTTCCAAAACTGTCCCGGTAGTGAAATTATTTTAATTTCATGAGAACTATTGGATTGATATCCTTCGGCCCACGCTTTATGCGATCCAGTAAAATATGGTTCTAATAGTAAAATTTTCAAAAGTGGACTATCATTAATTAATATTCATGGATTTGTTCCAATAAAAGAGTTCTGTTCTCTACTCGCCCTTCTAGATCAAATATTGGAACAATTTGATTATATATATACGATAATAATTGATCGGTATATGCATCACTGCTTTGCGTGGCAGAATGGGTTCCAATAACAAGATCTAACTCAGGAACTACTGCGATATATTGACCACCAAGACCAACTGCTAGATATCCAATTCCAGGAAGCCACCATAGATAACCGTACCAATCATTGATTTGAGAAGATGTGGCATTCTCTATCCATTCCGATGATAATATTTGGTTATTTAAAGATATGCCATCCTGTAAATATAATTGTCCAAGTTTTACCATTTCACGTAGGGTTAAATACAGATCATATGATCCATTATGCACATTATCTTGATCTTCATTCCAATATGGATCCGTTATACCTAGTTGAGGAAATAAATTTTCTTGAGCAAAGTCTCTAGGACTCATCTCTGTTAATTCATTAATAACATGTCCATTCAAATGACATATGGCATTATTATATAACCAGTAAGTTCCTGGAGAAACAATTAATCCAGTATTTAGCAACGTATTTAATGGATTTGGTATAAACATGTATGTCCAGTTTTCAGGCCATCCAGAAGACATGGTTAATAAATGTTCGATAGTGACTTGATTTGTATAGGCATTTTCAAAAAAGATATTATCTAACGTAATCAATTGATTTTCAATATAACCATGATCAATAGCTTGCCCCATTAACGTCGATATATAGCTTTTGGTAACAGACCATATATTATAGGTTTGCGACATGAAGCTATTATTAAAATATTCCTCTGATACAATTTTTCCTCGGTGAATAACTATCACCCCACGGATAGATTGCATTTGCCCAATGTCCTCTACTATAATTTCATTAAGCAATTCAGAATCAAAATAACTAACATCTTGTTCTGTATCCCATTCCAAGCTTAAATCAATAGGGTTAAATCCATTACAATTCTCTGAATCCATAATGATATCAACAAGCCTAGAAAGATCATATATATCTACAGTTGACGTACCATTGATATCTGCACTTTGAACATTTAGACTATCCATGATATCCAGATGTAAAATATGCTGTACCATCATTATAACGTCTTCATTGTTAATTGTGTTATCAAGATTTGCATCCCCTAAGCAATCTGCAGATACAATACTGATACTAAATACTATAGAAAGAAAAATGCGCATTAATTAAAATAAT
>CAYTYA010000019.1:10991-12437 GCA_964442015.1 uncultured bacterium | reverse complement strand
TTCCCCAATAGTTATATCCTACAAACCGTGGAGTTTTTGGTAAATACATAGTCTCTATTTTATCAATCCTCATATCGCTTTCATCCAGTAAATCTGGAATAGATCTTGTTAAGTGACAACCATCAGCAAGAAATTTCCAAATAGGTTCTAATTTACGTTGAAAATTCACTACATTTTCATCTGGCGCATTCCCATGTTCCGAGAATAGAAACTTTCCTCCTGGTTTTAATAGTCTTTTTACTTCCTTCAATACTTGTTGTGGATTGGATACAGTACAAAGAGTATAAGTGCATACAATAGTATCAATGGATTGATCTTGCAATGGAATTTCCGCCGCATCTGCAGAAATGAACTCTACACTTACTGGAGATTCATTGATTCTTTCTTTTGCTAACGAATGCATTTCTGCGGAAGGATCCACTCCAACAATCTTCTTTACAAGATCTGTATCATACAAAGGAATATTAAGTCCAGATCCAATACCTATCTCAAGCACATTTCCTTCAGCGAAAGGAATGATTTTGGTTCTTTGAATCATAAATGGTTTTGTACCGCAAGCAAAAGAGATAATTCGAGGTTGTATAAATCTAGACCACAACATAATTATAGTAATCAGTTTTAATAAATAAGCACTGTTTGATCTTTATTTTAATAAGATCATCCTTCTGGTCTGATTAAATGAATTTGCATTCAAATGGTAGAGATATACTCCTGAACTGACTTTATTTCCATATTTATCATTACCATCCCAATGTATTGTATATGATCCATAGTTCTGTTCCCTATTAACAAGTGTTTTTATCTCATGACCAAGTGTATTGTAAATGGAAATTTTCACCTGACTTTGACTAGGTAAATCATATACAAAACTAGTAATGGGATTGAATGGGTTTGGATAGTTCGGATATAAAAAGTACTGAATGGGAATCATTAAACTATTATTTGTTGATAAGCCTTCAATATTTGATGACCCAGGAGTAGGACTCATTTCTATCCATTGTGAAGATCCATCTGGAAAACGCCCAAAAGAAACATCTTCTATTTGCGTACCAAAAAATAATGTATCAATTATAGTTTGCCCATCAGGATTTGTCAAAGATATAAACTCACCGCTACTAGAGAGTTTGAAGTTTGTATGCAATACACCCTGAGATTCTTCATTATCACACCAGATTAGTAAATAGTCATTCGGTGCAACAAGAATATCATTATCGGAAAATTTCCATTTGGTTAGATTATCTAGATCATCAGATAAGTAATGATTATGTAAATTAATGGTATCGGAACTATTATTATATAATTCCAACCAATCATCGTTTTCAGAAAATTCATCTACATTAACTGTATTATTTTTTGCCAGAAATTCATTAATAAATATATTCTCTGTTATTGAGGATGAAGGAATGCGTATCATCCATTCGCCAATTTGTGGAGATACTCCTGTAA
>CAYTYA010000019.1:0-10891 GCA_964442015.1 uncultured bacterium | reverse complement strand
GAGGATGAAGGAATGCGTATCATCCATTCGCCAATTTGTGGAGATACTCCTGTAATTCCTTCTGTATTTGTAGATAAAAACCGTATACCAATGTTACCTACGTTTAAAATAGGTGGTATCGTTACCACCCAATGATCTTCTAATTTTTCTGGTGAAGATGTATTTAATACTGGCTCATAATTCATGGAATAACTATTGTATGCTCCATTAGTAAAGTTATGAACAATAAGATTGATATTTTGAATATCTGGATATCCATATGCTGCTGCATGAATTGTTATGGAATCTCCTGCTAAAGGAATTGCAGGTTCTATCCAATATTTATATACTAATGGATTCCCATCACTAAATGTAATTTGGTTTTCCAATGATGAAACTCGATTAATAACAAATTCCTTTAAACCTGCTTTTATATGTTGATTGGTGTAATTACTTGCTGAAAATGAATTTGTAAAATCATTATATGTAAACCCATAATCCAAGGTTCTATACATATCATAATAAGCAGATGAGTCAATCATTTCCTTGGTATTATCAATCCAATCTCCCCACTCATCTATATTAAAGACATGATCAATATAAAATTGAAGATATCTAGAGAAAAGATTTCTATAGTGCTCATTATCAAAAATGATATCTGCTAACGGACGCTCTGTGTCCGCAATTAGATAGTAACTATAAGGATCTATATTATCCCAGTCTACTGAAAACCAATCTACACCGAAGGTGTTATCATAGTCATAAGGGATTAGTAGAAAACGATCAATATTTGGTTGATGGTATAAATAAAAATTATTTTGAAGAGAGCGGTAATCATCCCATCCACCCGTTAAAATATTAATTGCAAGGTATTTTATAAACTCAGAAACATCTAGTACATGTTCAAGGGAATCAGGATCATTATTTATAATATGAATTAACCTTGCTAGTTGTGTGAAATCATATTCATCATCATTTGTTTTTAAGTCATACGGTCGATTATCATCTACCCAAGGATGATAATCACTTGGATTTGATCCTCTATAGCCTAGATTCGCCGGCCACAAGCATTTCCATAGATTTCCGGTATCATCTGAAAAGTTTTTGCTTAAAAATGTATCATCGATATGTTCGACCGAAATATATAAACCATAATAATCATCATTAATATATACCTCAATATGATTGGCTCTCGTAGCCACCATTCCAATTGAATTAAAAATATCCCAACTTAATTTGCTTCGAATAATAGATACATCGTTATGTTCTCCATTTAAATTAATTTTTTCTAATCCATAAAAATCCCTACCAGAAACAAAATGGTTAAAATCAAGTTTGAATGATTTTTTTTGGGATGTACGAGAAGTATTACCTCGCAACCTGAAACCTACTTGTTCTAGAGTATCGTTTATGTATTCATTTTGGTAATAAATATATGCCATGTGTAATGAATCACTTTCCACATTATCAAAATCATACATCCATTCTAGGGCAAGAGAGTCAACATATATATCAACTCTAGCAATAGATGAATCATCATATACCATCCAACTATCATCAGCAATGATTAGTGAAGAAAAGAGAATTAATCCGAATAAAGGCATATTCTATATATTAAAAGAAAGACTACTTTACCAATAGCATCTTGATTGATCTATTCATTGATCCTGATGATAACCTTGCAATATATATACCACTTGGAAAAGTAGAAGCATTCCACTGATATGTATTTATTCCTGAAATGAAGTTTTGGTCCATCAATGTATCCACCAATTTTCCATTTATATCAAATATGTGCAAGCTTGTTTCTATATCCCCATTGTTAGAAATTTGAATTAATGTCGATGGATTAAATGGGTTAGGATAATTTTGCTTTATTTCTATAGTATTGGGTAAAAATTCATTTTCTGTATGAGTAGATAAAAGGTTTTCTTCTGGTGGATTCATATAAAAGTTAGAATAAATATGAAATTGCCCCGGATCTAGATCAATAGGATCATTCAAATCGGAAACATAGATACTGTCCCCTGAAAAATAATCATACCATATTCCTGTATGAAAAAAATCAGGATCCAATGATTGATTTACTACATTAAAATTTCCAATAATCACTGCATTTTCATCATTATAACTTAATCGAATTCTCTTCTTTCCTGTTGAACTACCAACGTACAAATCTACTTCCGTATTTGCACTATTAAATATTTCATATTGTTGACGCATATGAATCAATGTTTGAAATGTTTTGTATAATCTTCTGCGCTCCATGTCATCAAAATAATCCCATAATATTGGCTTTTCACATAAACGACAGGGATCATCAATGCTAATATCATATCCCAATTCACCAAACTGCCATATCATTTTTGGTCCTGGTATTGTAAAGAAAAAAGATCCTATTGCTTTTATTCTATTGATTGCTGTATTTATATTTTTAATATTGTACGTACCAGCGCTATTCCCCCAAGTAATTGTTTTATACATTAAGCGTTCTTCATCATGACTTTCAAAAAACGTAACTAAATGAGGATTGCTCCATCCGCGAGATCCATAATATCCCCAAGAAAAATCTGATTTACCATTGCTGTGATAACCCATAGAAGCTTCTGCATAATTATATTGCGAATTTCCCCAAAGAAGCATTCCATAATTTGCCAAGTTTATCTCTTCTGAGTTGTCTGCAAAATGTTCTAAAATAATATAAATTGAGGAATCTGTTTCCCAAATCTTATCAGCCATGCGCTTTAATAACGCTATCCTTTCTGCATCAAATTGACTACCCCAGGTATCATTAGAAAGTTTAGGGTTATTACCAAAACCTTTAGTGAAATCAAAACGAAAACCATCTATTTGATATTGTTCAATCCAATATCGATTAATTCTATCTACTAGCTGCTTGGTATGAATACTTTCATGATTAAAATCATTCCCCCATTGAGCATCAGGATTGGAAAAGTTTGATTCTGTGTTATACCATGGGTTTTCATCTGTGGGTGCACCCCACTCTCCATGATTATATAATCGCACAAATGGAGACTGGCTGTAACTATGATTTAATACCATATCCATGATTACTGCTATTCCCCTTCGATGGCATTCATCGATAAATGACTTTAACATCATCTTTGGACCATAATATTTATCCGGAGCAAAATAGAATGAAGAATTATATCCCCAGCTTGAGTTGCCTTCAAATTCATTAAAAGGCATAATCTCTATTGCATTAATCCCTAAATCTTCCAAATAATTCAACGTATCTGTCAATGTTTGAAAATCATGTTGAGATATAAAATCTCTTAATAATAATTCATATATGATTAATTGATCTTTATCTGGGCGAATAAATGCATTACTATTTTCCCAATCAAATGGTGTTTGTGCTGTCTCCAATATGGAAACGATATGATCTGTAAGCCCAAATGGATACTGTTTTAAGCTTGGATACGTATTATTAGATATATCGTTATCATTCCACTTATCTAAGATTTTATCACTGTATGGATCCGCAATACGAATTTCTCCATCTACTAAATATTGAAAGGCATATTCTATCTCTGGAGAAACATTATCTAATGTAATCCAAAAATGAATAGAATCCGTTGATCCTGAATCCATGTGCATATAATAATTTTCGTTCACAAGCCAATTATTAAAATCACCAATCACATATACATGCTCCTTGTAAGGAGCAAATAATGATAGCGTAACGGATTGAGTATTCTCATCATTATAGTTTATCCCATCTCGAATACCAATAGGACGCTGAATATTGGCAGGTTCATTATGTATCATTACAGAAAATTCTACACTATCCGATATGCCTGATGTATCATGAGTAATAGCTGTAATCATATGCATACCCAAAGGGATATCTTGAAGAAGAATCTGAGCTGATAACGTATCATCATTCGCTTGTAATTGAATATGTTCACCCATTAACAATTCTAACCCATCTATTTCTGTTCCTATGGCTGCACCTGTAATCATCACATCCAGCGTATCAATTGGCTTACAAAAAACAGGTGTTCTACGAGTATCACCAAATATATTATTAATAGATGGATGAACAATGATTGTAGTAATCCCTGCGTCATATAGATCTAAAAATATATCTGATCCACCTACATCTCTACCAGATTCACTTCCATTATGATTACGAAATACAAATGCTAATTGCAAAATCTGTTCATTATTTGGTACACCATAATATTCATGGGGAAAACCAATATTAAATTTCCATAAATTATTTCCTAATGGTATCAGTTGAGTCTCAGAGGTGTTTTCTCCCCAATTAGTCTTTACATATCTCCAATCAGTAGAATGAGTACTATTGGAAGTAATGACACCAGTGTGAGCCCATACATCATCTGTATAATCCATTAATCCCTGATCTCCCTGTGTAGCGTCAAAATACACGGTTATTGAATCTATTTCCGTTGCGAAATTTGGATCAGAATATACAATATCAGCATATATAATCTGTTGGTATCCACACATACAGAAGATGAAAAATATATTATTCCTTATTGTTTTCATTATACTCAAACTACACATTGAATGTTTTAATAGATATCATTAATCATTATTTTGAATTGCATAAATATTAAGAGATACAAAATTATTATCGGCAACTCAAAATAATATTACTAACTTTTTAATCTGATGAAAAATGATAATTACCTTATTTATTTTTGTATTCTATTTATTCTTTTTACTCCACTAAAGAGTAGTGATAATTACGATATTAAACATCTCGAACCACCATTTTGGTGGACACAAATGTCTAATACGAAGCTACAATTGATGGTTCATGGTGACAATATTAGTGAATTAAAACCACAAATATCATACCCAGGTGTTTCCATCCCAGCTATTCATCAGGTAACAAATCCAAATTACTTGTTTATTGATATTTTGATAGACAAAAATACAATGGCTGGAGATTTTATAATTGGATTTACAAAAAATGATCAGATAGTACTCAAGCATACGTACTCCTTATTAGAAAGAGTTGATAATTCCGCAAAGCGAAATAGTTTTTCCTCTTCGGATGTAATATATTTAATTACAGCAGACCGTTTTGCAAATGGCGATCCTGAAAATGATTCTACTCCTAATTTAAAAGAAAAAGTAAACCGTAAAAATAAAGATGGCAGACATGGTGGAGATATACAAGGTGTCATTGATCATCTTGATTATATTGAAGAAATGGGATTTACTCAAATATGGCTAAACCCCATGTTAGAAAATAACCATCCAAAATACTCCTACCATGGATATTCAACGACTGATTATTACAATATTGATGAACGTTTTGGCGGTAATTCTATATATAAATTATTATCGGAAGAAGCTCATAAAAGAGGAATTGGAATTATTAAAGATATTGTGCTTAATCATTGTGGTTCGGAACACTGGTGGATGAAAGATCTTCCCTCAAAAGACTGGATAAATAATGAAGGAAATTACCGGCAAACCAGTCACAATAGGGTGTCTATACATGATATCCATACTACACATTCTGAAACTAGTAATTTTGTAGATGGTTGGTTTGCACCAACTATGCCGGATTTAAATCACAAAAATGTATTTATGGCAACTTATTTAATTCAAAACTCTATTTGGTGGATTGAATATGCAAACTTATCCGGGTTTCGTATAGATACATATCCCTATCATGATAAAACATTTATTTCAGACTTTGGTAAACGTCTCATTGATGAATATCCTAATTTTAATTTTGTTGGAGAAGAATGGTCATTAAATCCTGCTATCATATCCTACTGGCAAAAAGACAGCCCCAGGTATGATAACTATATTTCGCATACTCCTAGCATGATGGATTTTCCCTTAAATAGCGCTCTTGCAATCAGCTTGCAAGAAAAAGAAAGTTGGAATTCAGGATTAATAAAAATATATGAAACTTTATCGAATGATTTTTTGTATGGAAATCCATACAGTTTAGTAGTATTTGCTGATAATCATGATATGGAAAGGATATACACTCAATTAAATGAACAATTATCCTTATATAAAATGGCGATGACGTATATATATACTACCAGGGGTATACCGCAAGTCTATTACGGAACAGAAATATTGCTTAAAGGACCACCAGACCATGGATCTCTTCGAACGGATTACCCTGGTGGATGGGATTCGGATAAAATCAATGGATTTAATGGCTTTGGGTTAACTAATGAGCAAATGGAAGCACAACGTTTCACAAAACTGCTATTAAGTTGGAGAAAAAATAATCTTGCTATTACTAAGGGTACATTAACTCACTATCTACCACAAAATGGTGTCTATGTGTATTTTAGAAAATACAATGAAGAAATAGTTATGGTATTAATAAATAACAATACTTCGGACGCATACGTTTCTTCAGATCGCTTTTATGAAATATTAGAAGAAAAAACACAAGGAATAAGTGTTCTAAAAAAACAAGTATATGATCTTGAAAAAGATATCCTTGTACCTGCAAAAAATGCTCTTGTACTAGATTTACAGTAATGAAACGTGTCTTTACAGTTCTTCCCTTTTTATCAGTTTTTATTGTTATATGTTTGCATTCGTGCGAGCAATCAATGATGCAACCAATAGTAGAAATTAATAATGAAGTGATCACGCTAAATACATATATAAGTAAATATAAAGATTTTTTACAACAGACAAGTCTGAAGGATAACCTCGCAAATAGATACACATTATTGCATTCGTTAATTGATGAAGTTTTAATCATTAATTATATGCATCGTAATCATTCAGATCAGATTCCCATATACAATAGGCATAAACAGCGAATCTATGATCAACTTTTACTCAATGAGTATTTTGATTTTACTATTGGAAAACAAATGGAAGTAACCCCTGAGGAATTACGGACCTTATTCACATGGTCAAAAACTACGCTTCATGTTCGTCATTTATATGCAAAAGATTTTAATGACATCACACAGATTCAGTATGCACTGGAAAATGGAAAACCTTGGGAAAAATGTGCGGCAATGACTTTCAAGGATTCCCTTCTTCAATCAAATGGTGGCGATCTAGGTTGGATTCGTATGGGAGATATGGATCCTGCATTCGAATATGCTGCGTTTCAATTAGAAGATATGCAAATATCTTCTCCAATAAAAACTCAGCATGGATATAGCATTATACAGATACTAGAAAAAGAAAAAGATGTATTTATTACAGAACAGGAATTTCAGTTAGAAAAAGATTGGCTTCAATTAAAAGCAGTACAATATAAAAAAATGCCTGCTATTCGAGATTTCACAGATAGACAAGTGGAAGAAATGGAAATCAATTTTAATGAAGATGATTTAAAAGAGTTTTTATCTGCAATTATTGAAAATAAAGAATCAACAAATATCTATAGTAATAGTCCTTTTGTATCATTTAAGAATGGTAATTATTGGACTGCAAAACAGACCTATGAAAAACTAGATAATCTTTCATCAAGACAATATAAACGAATTAATAACATGGATAACCTCACGAACATTATTAAAGGATTAGCTGCCAGGGAAAAGATGCTCGTACACGCTGAAAAATTAGAACTTTCAACTCATGCTCGATTCACAGAATTACTCGAACGTCATTATCATGTCTATCTAGTAAATCAATGTCTGGAACAATTATTTAATCCAAACGAACAACTACATCAAAACCCCGATTTAAAACAATCGATTTATAAAGATTTTCGTAATGAATTAGCAGAAAATGCATTGATATCTATTGATAGTTCAGCGGTAAAGAAGTTTATCTTACCTGTTGGAGAAAATTCCTAATGAATTATCGATTATTCATCCTATCTACTTTTCTGTTAAATATTTCATTTGCTGGAACAACTGGAAAATTATCTGGTATGATAACGGAAACCAATTCTGATAACATTCTTATCGGATGCAATATTCTTATTAACGATACAGATCTTGGAACGGCTTCCGATGCTGCAGGAGAATACTTTCTTCTGAATATTCCACCAGGTGTCTATACGGTTAGATTTCAAATGATTGGATATGAAACCCTCATTATAAATGATGTGAAAATATCGGTAGATAGAACGACAAAACTAAATGCCGACCTTGCGGTAGAAGCTATTGAAGGCTCAGCAGTAACTGTAACAGCAGAACGTAAATTAATTGAATTTGATGTGACGCAATCAGAATCAAGAATTACTGCGGAAGAATTAGAATCTATGCCTGTAGCTGAAGTGTCTGATGTCTTGAGATTGCAAGGCGGTATCACGCAAGATGCAGGTGGTGGATTGCATATGCGGGGTGGTCGTAGTAATGAAATTGCCTATATGGTAGATGGTGTTCCAATGACTGATTCATATAATGGCGGCATATCTGTACAGATTGAAAATGATAATCTTCAAGAGTTACAGGTTATTAGCGGTACGTTTAATGCAGAATATGGAAAAGCACTGACAGGGATAATCAATATGGTAACCAAAGATGGTGGAGATAATTTTGAAGGGTCCTTAAATTTCTATTCAGGAGATCATACTACCAGCGACACCATCTTTTCTGATTTAGATTCTTATTCTATAGATAATGATTATTCTATTTCCGGTAACGTGAGTGGACCAATTATTCCAGGACTGATTACATTTTATTCCTCTGGAAGAATCAATCAATCTTCTGGATGGTTAAATGGCTTGCATACTTTTACAATGTACGGGGATACCCTCTTTCAAGATTATAACAATAATGATTATCGTGATAATAATGAACCATTAAAAAACCCGTCCTATCGAAGCCTCAATTGGTATAATAATTGGTCAACACAAAATAAAATTACATTTCGTCTAAGACCCATGACTAGATTAAAAGTTAATACCATCTTTAATTCAGGAACATCTCAAGGGTATGATCACTATAGACAAATGTCACAAGATGGAAGAAACAAAAACTATGATACAGGTGCATTTCTTGGAATAAATTTATCTCATTCGTTCTCCCCTCTATCTTTTGTAGATGTATATGTAACAGAATATACTCGAAAATTTCAATCGTATTTATTTGCTGATCCAATGGATACACGGTATAAAACTCCTGATAGTTTGTATTGGGCGCACATTGATGGCACACTACCAGAGGAAATAATAAATGAGTATGGATCAGGAGTAAATTATTTTCCACAATATACTCTCTCACGTTGGGGTGTAGATATCAATCGATTTAAACGAGAAACAATCAATAGAAGCGTAAAAGTGGATGCAACCAGTCAAATAAATAAATACAACCTAATAAAATTTGGTTTTGATTTTACGAATTACAAATTATCATTGGATACCTATGCCCTGTTGGATTCTTCACAGGCAGACCAAGAATTTTCTCCTATTATTCCTGAAACTGGTAGTTTTAATAGGTCTACATATGAATTTAACCCTCAAGAAATATCTTTTTATGTTCAAGATAAGATTGAATATGGAGATATGATCATCAATGTTGGCCTTCGATATGAAATATTTGACCCAAAAGCGAAAATACCTACTAATATTCATGAGCCATATATCTACGACCCAAGAAACCCTGCTTTGGATACATTATCCTTAGAGGAATTAGAAAATATTCAATGGGGCGATATATCGTATATTGATGAAGATAGTTTGGGTAATCCACAGAGTCATAGCTATGCAGAATATTATAATAGATTTAATGATCAACCTGATCTGATAAACAAACAGGGGTGGTGGAAAAAGACTCGAAAAAAGTCTCAATTAAGCCCGCGTTTGGCTGTTGCATACCCCATATCAGATAAAGGTGTTATTCATTTTGCTTATGGTTATTTTTATAAAATTCCTGACTTTTCTATTCTATACAATAATACGGAATATAAGTTAACAGAAAGTGGAACAAATTTTGGTATTTTTGGCAATCCTGATTTAAAACCAGAAACAACCATTAGCTATGAGCTTGGACTACGACAGGAAGTCGCATCAAATACTCTCTTAGAATTAAAAGGGTTCTATCGTGACGCACGAAATTATGTATCCAGTGGTATCCCTATTGATCTTGGAGATGGTAAAAATTATTATACGTTTGTAAATAAGGATTATTCTAATTCCAGAGGTGTTATACTCTCTTTTTACAGACGATTCAGTAATTTTATCGGGTGGAATATAGATTATACCTACCAAGTTGCTGAAGGATCAAATTCTAATCCAAGTGAGGAATTTGGTGCAGTACTATCTGGTAAAGAACCATCACGTTCTATTATTCCCTTGGATTGGGACCAAACGCATAATTTAAATGGATCCATTCAATTTGGATATAATGGTTGGGGTGCGAATACCATATTTCAATATGGAAGCGGTTATCCATATACTCCTTTTATCACGAACTATGAACAACAGGGTGAAGTGCTATCCAATGTATTAATTCGGAACAGTCGTAGAAAACCAACAACTTTTCGTATAGATCTAAAATTATTTAAACAAATACAAATTTTTGGCACGCAGGGAAAGCTGTATATGAATATTTATAATTTACTAGATAAAAGAAATATGATTATTGTCTATGGCGATACAGGTCGTACAGATGAAACCATTGAAAAAGCAAGAGCAGAAATTATCTCTCCTTTTGAACCACTTAGACCAAATTCTATCTATCAATATTATAATCGCCCTGATTGGTATGATGAACCAAGGGAAATACAATTAGGGTTTCAATTATCATGGTAAAGTTTATTTCTTTCATATTCCTATTGTTTACTATCGTATGGTCTCAATCGGATGAACGCGGGGACCCAGATTATCGGCGTTCTACAAATATCGATGTAAATAAAGTTCGAACTACCATTTTCAATTATGGTATTACTGGACGTCAATCTGCTACCCCTGGAGAAATTCCGTATGAATGGCCGGTTAATTCTGGTCAAATGTATATTGCCA
>CAYTYA010000018.1:0-30325 GCA_964442015.1 uncultured bacterium | reverse complement strand
TAATGGGAAAGGTACTATACGTTATCCTGATAGTTCCAAGTATGTTGGTGAATTTAGTGCAAGTAAGTATAATGGAAAGGGTACATATACGTATACAAATGGTGAACAATGGAGCGGTGAATGGATAGATGGAGAAAAGTTAACTGGACAAGGGGTTGTGAATTATAGTGATGGCTCTAAGTACGCAGGTTCATTGGAGGATGGTAAAAGAATTGGTTCTGGGTCATTGTATCTTATAGATGGCAAGAAATATATCGGAGAATTTGTAAACGATGAATATAGTGGACAGGGAGAGTTAAGCTATCCTGATAGTTCCAAGTATGTTGGTTTTTTTAGCGCAGGTTTATATGATGGTGAAGGCATTTTTTCTTACATTGATGGAAAACAATGGGAGGGGGAATGGTTAAAAGGACAGAAATTTAATGGCCAAGGTACTATAAAGTATGAGGATGGTAAAGAGTGGACAGGTGGTTATAGAAAAGGGAAAATGGATGGAAATGGTGTATTAAAATATCCAGATGGTTCGAAATATGTAGGAGATCATAAAGATGGAGAACGAAATGGATATGGTATATTTACTTATTTTGATGGAAAAAATTGGGAAGGTGAATGGAAAGACGGAAAAAAATATAATGGTAAAGGTACTCTCAAATATGAGAATAATGAAAATTGGAAAGGTGAATGGAAGGATGGAGATAAAATAACTGGTAAAGGGACAATAAATTACGAAGATGGATCAAAATATGTGGGTGAATATATTGATGGATCATATAATGGGGTTGGTACTCATACTTATCCAGATGGAATACATTGGGAAGGTGAATGGAAAGATGATAAAAGAGTAAATGGAAAAGGTGCAATAAAATATACAGATGGATCAATATATGAAGGATCCTTAATGAATAGTGAATATGAAGGAAAAGGTATCTATACGTATTCAGATGGAAACAAATGGATAGGAAAATGGAAGGAAGGAAAAAAAGTTGCTGGTCATGGCACCATCAAAAATTCAGATGGTTCAACTTATGTTGGTGAATATTCATATAGAGAATATAATGGTCTTGGAACATATACTTACCCTGATGGCAAACAATATGTAGGTGAATTTAAGGATGGAGAAAGACATGGCAGAGGTACGTATGCTTATCCTGATGGAAAACAGTATATTGGTGATTTTAAATATGGTGAGAGGAATGGACGTGGAACATTTATTTATGCTGATGGAAAACAATATATTGGTGATTTTAAAGATGGTGAGCGAAATGGTTATGGAAAGTATTTATATCCTAATGGACAACAGTACAAAGGTGAATTTAAAGATGGGGAAAGGCATGGAATTGGTACGTTAACATATCCTGAGGGAGATAAATGGACAGGAGAATGGAAAGATGGTAATAAATTAACTGGTGAAGGAACAGTTAATTTTGCAGATGGATCGAAATATGTTGGCGGATTAAGAGATGGTATATATTATGATCTAGGGACATATACTCATGTGGATGGATTTAAATATATTGGTGAGTTTAGAAATGGTACATTTGTAGGGCAAATTCTTTCAGATGGAAATCCTTCATTTTGGGGGAGTTTTGTTGATAACGAGTGGACATATTATGATGAAGATGGTACAATTAAGATTACTAATCTTGATAATAATTGGTTACAATAAAATCAATTGTTATCCTCTACTTTTAATTATGTGATATAGATCATTTGAATTAACAAATAAATCAGGCAATCTAATACTGTAATGATTGTATATGATTTTAAAGAAAGGTTCAATATTAAGATCCGCGATTTGAATTATGATCTGGACAACCTTTATAAATACAATAGAAGAATTAATAATCAATATTCATTTGATAGTAATAGCATTACTATCGTACAACAAAGATTTGATTTAATTGATATTAATTCTGTTTTGAACTATCAAAATGGTTTATTAGATAATGATTTTTTCTTCTTTAAGAATAATTCATTGCCAATATCTGAATTAAGTAGACTTTATTTGACTCACAACGTTTATAGAAATCTTGATCTTCATAATATGTGTTACGTCTTTTATAAAGATCATAATTATCCTAATTAATTCTCAGTTTACCTTGTATCTGAAACATTTCAATACTTTATAAGTATAATATTTATAAGTAATTGTGATGTAATCCATTTTAATGGTCTTACATTGCATCATTAATGTATTTTCTATAACAATGAGAATTGGTTTTATGAAAAGAATATTATTATTTCTAACTATATCATTGCCTGTTTTTAGCCAAAACTGGTTCCAATCACGATTGATTGAGAAGCAAATAGATATGGCTATTGAACATTTTAATGAAGATCGTTTTGCTATTGCTGAAACTATTATAAATAAACTAATGGAGAAACCTCTTGGAGTTTATGAACCAAAATCAAGAATTATGCTAATGAAAACAGCATATGCACTTAATAAAAAGGAAGATGTTAAAATTATTGGCCGAGAGTTTTTAGAAGTGTTCCCAAAAAATGAGTTTGTTAAAGATGTATATTTAAAATTTGGAGATACATTTATTGATGAGCAGAATTTTAATTCAGCTTTTCGCATGTATATTAAAGCACGTACTTTAACTGCCAATGAAGAATTTTTAAATTTAGTTGATCAAAGAATATTAAATACAATTCAACTAAATATTCTTCCATCAACAATTTCTGAAATATCAATAATATCTACGAATGTCAATGAAAGAATTATCTGTACATTGGCAAAGTCATTTAATGATATATCATCAGGGAACCCTGATGGATGCGCTTCATCTCTTTATCAATTGAATCCTGAAGAGATTCCTATAAACTATTTTGATCTTTATGAGAAATTGCTTAGAGCATCTTATCACCCACCAGTAAAAACAATAACGGTTGGTGTTATTATTCCTTTAAGTGGTGATAATGTTATTCAAGGGAATTCTTTTTTAAGAGGTATGTATAAAGCACTTTCTGTATCAATTAATTCAAATAAAAAAATAGCATTTGTAATCAAAGATAATCATGGTAATGAAATCCAAACTATTCGCGCTGTAAATGAACTTGAAAAAAATCCTGATGTAAAAGCTATTATTGGTCCTATTTCTGAATCAAACGCAATTATTGCAGCAAATAGTCTTCAAGGGAAGGATATTCCATTACTTATTCCAAGCGCTACTTTGGATGATATAACATCCCTTGGTAATAATATTTATCAATTTAATTCTAACTTATCTACTCGCGGTAAGTTTGCTGCAAAATATATCACAAAAATTTTGGAATTAGATAGTATTGCAGTTTTAGCTCCAGCTGACAATTTTGGTCGTGCTTTAACTGATGCTTTTATAAAAGAAGTTGATCAATTAGGTAAGAAAATAGTAGGAGTAGAGTGGTATTCAGGAATACCAATAGATTTAAAACGACAATTTACAAATTTACGCAAAATTGCGTTTGATCTTGAACAAGAGGACAATAATTATGATGAGTATTTAGGAATGGTATTAGATAGTTTAGATTTCCTTTTTGAATTATCAGATGACGATTTATTTGATATCCCTGATGATGAAGATGAAAAATTAACAGCATCTGATTCTTCTAAAATAAAACTAAACACTATTCAAGCAATATATTCTCCAGCACACCCGCAACATTTAGCATATATTGGGACGCAATTCCCAATGTATTATTTTGATACTCAGATAGTTGGTAATGATAGCTGGAAAAACTTAGATATTTTAAATCAAAGTAATATTGGACCTCATATGGAAGGTCTAGCGATTATTTCAAACAACTATTCTATTGATATCAAAGATCAATTATATAACCAAGCATTTGATTGTACACAATTAATCTATTCTATTATCAATCATCAGGATAATGGAAGACTTGCTCTAGCAAAAAGGCTTTCAAATTTATCTGATTTCAATGGAGAATCACATAATGTTCAGTTTAGTGAATCAAATTTAAATACTTCATTGCAAGTTTTAAGATATGAGGATAATCATATTAATAGGATTGGATATTTTATTGGTGATTCACTCTTATCTCTTGAAGGCATAGCTCCTTAGATTTTTGATTTGAGATGATTTCAAAGTCATTTTTGGATCTGTCAGATCTATTTAGATCAGACAAAATTCATGCAGCTTTCACATTAAAGACTTTTAAACATGAAGAAGATGAAAGAAGACTGATATGCTCGCTAATTAATTTGGATCCTAATATGATTGTTAACCCTCAACAAGTTCATTCATCAAATGTGAAAATAGTGGATAAACCAGGAAAAATATTATCCACAGATGCAATAATCAGTTCCTCAAAATCATTAGTATTATCTATCCAGGTTGCAGACTGCATCCCGTTATATTTAGCAGACCCAGAAAATAATGTAATTGGTATTGTACATGCAGGATGGAGAGGTATAGAAAAAAATATTATAGATTATAGTATTGATAAGATGATAGAGCAAGGTGCTGATAATAAGAAGATTATTGCATATATAGGTCCTTCTATACAACAATGTTGTTTTGAAATAGGACCTGAAGTAGCTAAAAAATTTCCTAGAAACTTTCAAATTAATGGGAGCGCTGATAGATTATTTCTGGATTTACAAGAATTGACAAAGCATCTTCTTATAAAAAATTCAATTTTATTTAATAATATTATTTCTTCGAAAGAATGTACTAAATGTAATAGTAATAAATACTTTTCTTACAGAAATAATGGATTAAAGAGTGGTAGAATGATTGGAGTTATAGGCCTAAACTAATGTTTTTCTTTTGGTTTCTTAATTAAATGCAATATCTGGACACACTAATTTTATCAATCCTTCAAGGCTTAACCGAGTTTCTACCAATTAGTAGTTCTGGACATTTAGTTATTGGACAAAAGTTATTAGGTATTAATCTACCAGGTAATGCTTTTGAGGTAGTGTTGCATATTGGAACTTTATTGAGTGTATTAACAGTTTTTAGAGTAGAAATAATGACATTATTTTTTAATTTAAATGATCCTTCTAATAGATATTATATTTCTGCTATAGCTTTTGGAACTATTCCTGCCCTTTTATTTGGGTTACTTTTAAAAGATTATATATCATTAATATTTGATAATATTCGATTTGTTTCTTTATCATTGGTCTTTACTGGAATTATGCTAATTGCATCAAAATTTATTATTAAAAGGAATATGAAGTTGACTCTATCTATTGCAATGGTTATAGGATTGGCTCAGGCGGCAGCTATTATACCTGGGATATCACGATCTGGAGCAACTATTTGTATGGGTATTTTATTGGGTTTATCTGCTTCTGAAGCAGCAAGATTCTCTTTTCTATTATCTATTCCAGTTATAATAGGTGCAGCGTTATTAACTGCTATGAATATCGAAACTATACCATTTGGGTTAGATATAGTATTGTTGGGAATTTTATTTTCTTATTTAGTTGGCTGGGTATCATTGAAATGGCTACTTAATATATTAAACTCTGGTAAATTATATTGGTTTGGGGTTTACTGTCTAATAATTGGATTATTTGTTTATATGAGTTGATATGAGTACTGTAGCTATAATTTTCATTCTTTATTTACTATTTCTTATAATCGTGGGTTTGATGTCTATCAAATATAATAAGTCTCAAGAGGATTATTTATTAGCTGGTAGAAGACTTGGGCCATGGGTTACCGCTTTTTCTGAGAGAGCTTCAGGTGAGTCTGCATGGCTACTACTTGCATTGCCAGGAGCAGCAATATCTGTTGGACTTGGAGAAATATGGACTGTTATAGGTATTACTTTAGGAATAATCGCATCATGGTATTTGATTGCAGAAAAATTACGTATAGAAACAGAAAAATATGCCGTTTTAACTATTCCAGGATATCTCCATAAAAAATATAATGATAATTCAAATATTATTAGATTATTTTCATCAGTTATTATTGCATTTTTCTTTTTATTCTATGTCTCAGCTCAATTTCATGCTTCTGGTAAAGTAATTAATACTCTTTTTGGTCTTTCTTCAATAAACGGTATTATTATTGGAGCTATAGTGATCATCTCCTATACATTATTGGGTGGGTTTTTTGCCATAGCTTGGACAGATCTTTTACAAGGGATACTAATGATCGGGACATTAGTAATTTTACCTATAGTTGGGATTATTGAGTTACAAAATCAAGAGCGAACGATATATGAAGCATTAAATCAATTTGGCGAAAATAATTCCTCTTATACCATAGGAAAAAGTGGTATTGCTGCTTTAAGCGTAGTTTTAGGCGGATTAAGTTGGGGTTTAGGATATTTGGGACAACCTCACTTAGTTATACGATATATGGCGATAAAGAACCCGAAGGATATTAAAAAAGCAAAATTAATAGCAATATCATGGGCTTTACCCGGAATTTTGGGAGCATTTCTTATTGGTCTAGTTGCTCTTAATTATTTTGGTCCTGATTTTTTTATAATTAATGATGTTGAACAGGCTATGCCATTATTAGCAAAGGAACTTTTACCTCCCATTCTTGCAGGGTTATTAATTTCAGGAGCAGTAGCAGCTATGATGTCTACAGCTGATTCACAGCTTCTTGTTTCTACATCAGCAATTACTGAAGATTTTGTCCATCAGTTTTTAGGACTAAGTCTTTCTAATAAGGCTCTTTTATTGATTAATCGTATTACAATAATAATTTTAGGAATTATTGCTTTTTGCATAGCTATTTTCTCTGAACTTTCAGGTAAAAATATTTTTGGTGTTGTAAGTTATGCTTGGAGTGGATTGGGTTCTTCATTTGGACCAGTACTTGTTCTTAGTCTATGGTGGACTAAAACTACTCGTAAAGGTGTGATTGCAGGATTACTTGTTGGTTTTTTTTCAACTATTATTTGGGCAAATACAGAATTAAAATTCATAGTTTCAGAAAGATTTGCAAGCTTTGCTTTTGCTTTTATTATGGTAACATTAGTTAGTTATTTAGATAAAGGAAGATCATAATGCGCTCACCTGGAGAAGTTTTGCGATCAGTAAAAAAAGGAAATATTGATTCAGTTTATTTTCTTTTAGGTGCTGATTATTTTCTACAAAATCTGATTATTAGAGAGATAAGTAAAATAATTTTTAATGAAATAGAAGAGAATAAAACATTTTTATCTCCTGATGATATGAAAAGTGAAGAAATTATAGATAGAATAACTCAAAGTGATTTATTTTCAACAAAAAGAATTATAGTCCTTAGAAATCCAGGGACTTTGAGAAATAAAGCTAGGTCAGATTTTATATCATATTGCAAAAATCCAATATTAAATAACTATTTAATAATTATTGAAGATGATTTTAGTGATCGAAAATCAATAACTAAAGAATTAAAGAAAATCAATAATACAGTTTCAGTACAAACACCTTTTCCTAGCGAGATGAAAAAATGGACCAAATTTATGCTATCGGAAAAAAATCTAAACTTTAAAAATAATGTTGTAGATACAATTGTGGAAGTTGCAGGTGATTCTTTATTTCATATTGAGAATGAGATAGAGAAAATATCTTTAAATATTAATGATGGGGAAGAAATAACGCAAGAGTGCATAGATCAATTTTCAGGTTGGAAGATGCAATATAAACGCTGGCAGTTTTTTCAAATTTTAGGTAAGAGAGATTTAGATAAGTCTTTAGTATTGGGATTATCATTACTTAATCAAGGAAATTCTATGATAAGTCTAATGTATCCCTTAACAGCATTTTTTCAGGAATTATTTTATATAAAAAATAATTCTGGAACTTTTGCAATTAAAAATAGTTATATACCTCTACCACCATCTGTGATTAAAGAATTACCACAGATTGCAAATAGGTTTAACAAGGAGGAAATAGAGTGCGCATTAGCTATTTTAGGTAAAATAGATCTGCGTTTGAAAACTACTAGTCTATCAGATGAAGCACTATTCACACATTTCTTATTCTCAGTCTTACAAGCAAATGGATAAAAAGTTTATATATACTGATGAAGAGCTTATAAGTAGGTTCCAAAATGGAGATGAACAGGCATATATAGAATTAGCAAATAGATATCGTGATAGATTAATGTCATTTGTATATCGTTTTGTTAATGATAGTGTTGTAGCTGAAGATATTGTACAGGATACTTTAGTAAAATTGTATACTCATAAAGATTATTATAGAAATATTGCAAAATTTTCTACATGGATTTATACAATTGCAGGGAATTTGGCAAAGACAGAATTGCGTAAGAAAAAACGGAGAAAAGTCACAAATCTTAGTGAGATGGGGAAGGATGATTGGCAGTATGATATACCTTCTGATGAAGACACCGCTAAGACAGTACATGGACAATTTGTTGGAGAACAAATTCAAAAAGCAATACAATCCTTACCAGATCATTTTCGTGAAGTAATAATTTTACGAGATATTCAGGAACTTTCTTATGAGGAAGTTAGTAGTATAGTAGAGGTTCCGTTAGGAACGGTAAAATCACGAATAAATCGTGCGCGTTTACAATTACAAGAAATGTTAAAAGAATTAAGATAGGAGAAAGTTATATAGATGGAACGTTATAAGTTTGAGGATTTAATATCCGATTATATAGAAAATAAACTTCCAGTTGCCAAACGTAAAGAAGTTGAAGCATTTATGGAAGATAACCCAGAAGCAAAAGTCCAAATGGAATCTATCAGATCATTAATGAATTCCATGAAAAATTTATCAGAAATAAAAACTTCAGATAATTTTATGGAAAATTTAATGAAAAATGTAGAGTTCGAGAAAAATAGACCTTCGAACAATAATTATGCCGCACCTGTTAGATCAAAAACATATTTTGGCTTTACACCTGTTTATGCAACAGCAATGAGTTGTTTAATTGTTGCACTTGTTATTGTTGTATTGCAATTAATGCCAACAGACAATTTGAACTCAATTATACTTCCAAGTAATATTGCTGAACAAGAAGCAGAAATACCAAAACCATCAAATATGGTTAATCCTGATAAGGATCTAATGCTTGCTGAAGATGATGATACAACTAATATTGATAGTCAAAATAGATTAATCGATGGCAAGTTTGATAAAAATATCAAGCTAGTAGGCAATAAATAATATTTAAAAAATAAACCAACAATCACACTTAGAAAATACGGCTTGTTTCCGTAAATTTTACTTATAGGATCTAACTATTGTGATTAATCTAAGACAATTGGCAATAACTATAATTTTATTATTGTCATTTATATTATTTATTTTCCCAGCTCCTACTGGCAGTATATTTACAGTTGTAAAATTTTTTGTATTTATAAGTGTATTAGTTCTGCTATATCAATTCAATATAGATCCTAGTACAAAGAAAGATAGATCGATCAATGTAGTTGGAAATATTCCTAATACAAATAATATTAACAAAGAGTTAGAGGAAAATTATGATTCTTTGTTGGAGTTAATTTTTAATATGATTATTTCCCTTAATCCAGATTATAAATGTGCTACATATATGTTAAGTACGAATTTAAATACTATGGTATTACAGAAATCCACATCAAATGATTTTCCTGATCGGATCGTTCAAGATAATCCATTAATTGTCAAAATTATAAATCTAGACACGCCTTCATTGATACAACAAAATGAAGAAAAGAATGCATGGACTAATCTATTCGGAGATAAATCATGGAGAGGGAGTGAATGTATGATGGGTATTCGCCTAAAATACAATGATCATCTAGGAGGATGTCTATTATTGATGGCGGATCATTTTAAGTCGATTAATGATAGAGATAAAAATATATTATCATATTTAGGAAAATATTTATCTGCGGGCATAAGCAAACTGCAACGTATAGAAAAATTATTAGGGGATAAAGATTTTAGAATAAGAATTTCAAGACTGTTTAATCAACTAAATATTTCTTCAAAAGAAAATGAACTTTTAGATGAAGTAAAAGAATTATGTAGAGCATATTTGCGATATGACAAATTAACAATAACTTTTCCAAAATCTAATTCTTCGGCTGCAACAGTTAAAATGATAGATGGGTTTAATGAGGATTCTAAACTGGGAGATATTATTGAGATAGATAATACTCTACATGGTCTACCTTATAAATTAGGTGAAACAATTAATTCTTCTAATTGGATAGAAAAATATCCAGTAAAGGGAAGATTTATTCAAGGAGATATTCAACAGTATAATTTTAATTCCATATTATCTATACCTATCAAATATGATAAGAATATTTTAGGAGTTATTTCAATTGAAAGATTAGAAGAGTCTGTTTTTTCAGAAAAAGATGTTCAATTTCTAGAATTATTAACTGATACTATAGGATCAATCCTTACTTGGAAGAATGAATATCAAAGAATGTACAAAAGTGCAATACACGATGGTTTAACAGATTTATTAAATCATAAAGCATATAAGGAGAGATTGACTGAAGAATTGAGTCGCGCAAAACGTTTCAAACAAAGTTTAGTTTTATTAATTCTGGATTTAGATAAATTTAAACGCATTAATGATACGTATGGGCATTTATATGGAGATTATGTATTAAGTGAGGTTTCTGCCATACTTAAAGATAGTGTGCGTAATATTGACATTTGTGCACGCTATGGTGGAGAGGAATTTGCTATTGTTTTAGTAAATACTGATATTGAGAATGCGCGCCCAGTAGCAGAAAGAATAATAGAAAAAGTTTCAGAATTTCACTTTAATAAGGATGGCATAGAAGAAAATATGACAATAAGTGCCGGAATGTCTGAATATCCAAATCATTCTATAGAAATGAAGAAACTTATTGCTCATGCAGATTTAGCTATGTATGAGGTTAAGAAAAATGGTGGTAATGCAGTAATTGCACATGGAGATTATTAGTATTTTTTCTTTATATATTAAATGAATTATTGTCCAATACTTTAATAAATATGTTTAAAAAATTAAATTTAATTATTTTTTTATTAATATTTAATAATTGTGTACAGAAACCCCCGATTTTTGTAGAAGATCCAATTGAAATAGAAGAAGTACGTTTTGAATCAAATGAAGAAATAAAAAATAAACCTAATGAAAATATTAAAGCTATTGGTCATTTTATGGATGGTCAATTATTTATGTCTCAAGGCAATTATTCAATGGCAATTCTTGAGTTCCAAGATGCATTAGAATTGGATCCTGAAGCTGCGACAATCATTGTGTCTATGGCAGAATGTTATTGGAAGTTAGGCAAGGCAAAGAAGTCTGAAGAATTATTATTTAATGCTCTCAATCTTGATCCAGATGATTATGAAGCTAGAGAAATGTTAGCAAATCAATATATTTTTCAAAATAAACATGATAAAGCAATTGAACAATATAGGGTGCTTGCACAAAGTTCTGATGAAGGAGATCCTAAATATTATATTGCACTAGCTAAATTAGTTTTATCACAAAATAATATTAATGAATCCATATCTTTATTTATTAAAGCCTATGAGAAAGATAAAAGTCGAATTGATATATTGGAAGAAGCAGCAAATTTATCATTACGATCACGACAATTAGATAAGGCGCGAAATTTATATAAGCAACTAATATATTTTGATAAAAATAATGCGTATTACTTATCAACATATGTTGATTTAATTGTTATGACTGGAGATTATGAGAGTGGTATTACTGCGCTGGAATCATTAATTACTATTGAAGGAGAAACTACTGAAAGATTATCTCAGCTTGGTATATTATATTATAAAATGGAAAATTTAGTTAGAGCTAAACCATTATTTAAAAAGCTAATTAATATGAATCATTATGATGCAACGATAATGCATTTTCTATCTAATATATATATCGAACAAAGTATTTTAGATTCTGCTAGAATAGTTGCAGATCGAATTATTGTTCATCATCCATCAGACCCTAGAGGCTATTTGGATGCCGCATTAGCAGAGTTGAATAATGAGAATCCCCTTGGAGCGATTAAAATATTAGAACCTGTAGATGAAGAATTTAATAATGAGTTTTCAATACAATATCTTTTAGGGAGTAGCTATCAGCAGCTAAAAGAATATGATAAGGCAACAATAGTATTAAGACAGTCTTTGAAAATTTACCCAGAATCAAGAGGTGCAAGACATACTCTTGCAATTTCAAGTGACGCCTTAAATTATTGGAATGAATCTGATTCACTATATGAAGGGCTGATTGCAACAGATAGTAATGATGTTCAAGCGCTTAATAATTATTCTTATAGTTTAGTTGAAAGAAATATGCATTTAAATAAAGCTCTTGCTATGGCTGCAAAAGCAATTGAATTAGAACCTAAAAATGCAGCATATCTGGATACCATTGGATGGATATATTATAAAATGAATAATATTGAAAAAGCTTTAAGTTTTATTCGCAGATCTGTTGAATTAGAGAATGATAATGCAGTAGTATTAGAACATTTAGGAGATATTTTGATAGCAAACAATCAGATTGAAGAAGCTATTATATATTATCTTAAAGCACTAGATATAGATAAAGATAATCAAATTCTGCAACAGAAAGCAGGAATTGTTGCAAATTAAAATCTGGATTTTATTATTTTTTGTTATTTTTGGGTGTACTAGAGTAAAAGATAATTTCCCTGATTCATTGTTTTTACCAAAAAAACCAACATTAACTATGAAAAAATTAGTTTCTGTTTATAGTCGATTACGTGGTAAAGGATCTACTGAAATTTATGGTAAACAATCTGGAAAATTTAATTTTTCATTTACATCAAATGGATACGACTCATTTTTACTATTTAGAGATATTTTGGGACGCAAGATTTTATTATTAGAGATTAATGGTATATCAATAAACGCGTGGGATATGATTCAGAATCAGAAATATGATAAAACTACATTAGTTGTTTTATTTCCATTTATGGAATACTTATCTCCAGAGAATTTGACGAAATTGCTATGGGGTTTAGTTCCGAATCTCAATACTGAAATTAATAATAAGTTTGAGTTTGAGAATAAAAATGTTAAAATGACATTTGAGTCTAATAAACATCAAATTGGCTCTTTAATTCGTAAGATAACTTATATAGATGAATTCAATATGGATAAATATGAAATATTAATAACTAATCGAGAATTTGGATCTCATTATCCAGATCTGGAAAGAGGAATTCCTGAATCAATTCCTTTAACAAGACCATAGAAAGAATATGAGTAATTCAATATCAATAATTATACCTGTATATAATGAAAAAGAATCTCTCGAAGAATTATATGGAGAAATTCGAAATGCTACAGGTTCATTTTCAAAAAGAGAAATCCTATTTATTGATGATGGTAGTACGGATGGGTCAACGGAACTATTAAAAACGATGGCAGAAGAATATGCTGATGTTGTTCTTATACAGTTTTATCGAAATTACGGCAAGGCAGCTGCATTATCTGAAGGATTTAATCATTCTACAGGTGACTATATTGTAACAGTGGATGCTGACTTACAAGATGATCCATTAGAGATTAATAATCTATTTGAAAAATTAAATGAAGGATATGATCTTGTTTCTGGATGGAAAAAAGTTAGAAATGATCCTTTAAATAAACGTTTACCTTCAAAATTATTTAATTTTGTAACACGTATTATGACGGGAGTAAAAATACATGATTTTAATTGTGGTCTAAAAATTTATAAACGTTCAGTTGTAAAGGCTGTTGAAATATATGGTGGTCGTCATAGATATATACCTGCATTAGCAGGTCACAAAAAATTCAAAGTTGGAGAAATTGAGGTAAATCATAGATCGAGAAAATTTGGTGAGACTAAATATGGAGGGTCTAGGTTATTCCACGGATTTTTTGATCTTGTTTCTATTTTGTTTATTGATAGATTTGATCAAAGGCCTTTACATTTGTTTGGGTTTTTTGGTTTATTAAGTTTTTTTATTGGTTTGATTATTGAATTATATGTCATCTACCTTAAGTATGTTTTAAATGAGCCCTTTCAAAAACATATGGCGCTTCTTGTATTTGGTGTAATGATTATTGTAATAGGCATTCAGTTCTTTTCTATAGGTCTTTTAGGTGAGATGCACACTAGAGGTAATCAGAAAAATGAAAATAGAATACATCATATAATTAAATGATTACTTAGATCTATTGTGAAAATAGTTATAGTGGGGACTTTTCCTCCATACAGAGGAGGAATATCTAACTTTTATCAGACGTTATATGAAAAATTATCTCATAGTCATGATGTAACAGCAATAAATTTTTCTTTACAATATCCTAATGTGCTATTTCCTGGGAAGTCACAATTTGATAATAATCAAAAATCCGATTCCAATATTGAAAGGATTATAAATAGTATAAACCCTGTTTCTTGGTATAAGGCAGCAAAAAGAATAATTGAATTAAAACCTGATATTATAATTTTTAAATACTGGATGCCATTTTTTGCTCCTTCTTTTGGATCAATAATTAGATTTGTTAAGAAAAAAATTAATATTAAATCTTTAGTGATATGCGATAATATAATTCCCCATGAAAGTCGTTTCTTAGATAATAGATTAACTAAATATTTTTTTAAAAATATAGATTATTTCATTGTTATGTCTAAATCGGTTGAAAATGATCTATTATCTCTATTTTCAGATGCTAAATACATTTATACACCCCATCCATTATATGATATATTTGGAAAAGGTATTAATAAAGATGAGTCAAGAAGATATTTAAAAATAAATGAAAGTAAACTAATCCTATTTTTTGGATTAATAAGGCCCTATAAAGGTTTAGATCTTTTAATACATTCAGCAAATGTTCTTAAAAAGAAATTAAATGATTTTAAAATATTGGCTATAGGTGATTGTTATGAGAATCCTGAACCGTATTCAAATATGATAGATGAACATAAAATCAATGATATCTTTGATTTAAGGTTAGAATTTGTTCCTCATAATAAAGTTAGTTTATACTTTTCTGCTGCTGATATCATTGTCCTACCGTATAAATCTGCTACTCAAAGTGGGATTGTACCAGTTGCTTATCATTTTAACAAACCTGTTATAGTAACAAATGTTGGAGGTTTAGATGAAATTGTTCAAGAAGGTAAAACTGGTTATGTAGTAAAGCCAGATTCATTCGAAATTGCGAATAGTATAATTAAATATTATAGTAACTCAGATAAAGTAAACTTTAAAGAAAATATTAAAATATATAATAAGAATTTCTCTTGGGATAAATTTATTGAAGTAATAAAAAGTTTTGTTATTAAATGAATAATCCATCTGTAACTGTAATTGTGCTTAATTGGAATGGAAAAGATTTAACTCTTGAATGCTTAGATTCTTTAAAGAAGGTAGATTATTCAAATTATAATATTCTTGTTGTTGATAATAAATCTTCTGATGGTTCTGTAGAATCTATTAATAAAATATATCCTGATATCTCAGTTTTACAATTAGATAATAATTATGGGTATGCTGGAGGGAATAATAGAGGATTTAATTCTTTGGATAATGATAAACCAGATTTTGTTATTTTTCTAAATAATGATACGATAGTAGATGAAGATTTTATTAACCCCTTAGTTAAACCTTTAATAACTAATAAAAATATATACCAAACTGTTCCAAAAATATATTATCAAAATGATCCCAAATTAGTTTGGTATGCAGGTGGAAATGTAAATTTGTGGACAGGCTTAGTGACTCATCGGGGAATACGTCAATATGATAATGAAAAATTTGATTTAGAGGGTATAACAAAATATGCTACAGGTTGCTGTTTTTGTATGCGCTATCATGATTTTAAAAATATTAAAGGGTTTGATGAGAATTTTCCAATGTATTCTGAAGATGTTGATTTATCATTATCTATAAGAAAGAATGATTTTCAAATATGGTATACACCTAATTCAAAAATATGGCATAAAGTATCAGCTTCTATTGGTGGTTCATTTTCTTTTTCTAAAAATAAAAGAAAATTGATAGGATTATTTTTACTTTATAGAAAACATGCTAATCTATTTCAGTATATTTGTATAATTATTTTTATGCCGTTTCAATTATTGTATCAAATTTTGAAATTAGCATTCACACATAAAAAATAATTACCAATCTTTATCAGAATAAAATTTGTTAGATATATGTTCAGTCATATCACGTATTTTTTTTATTTCTTTATTAGTAAGTCGTTTTTTCCAATTTTTAATATTTTCCTTACTATTTCTTTGTAATTGATGAACTTTGCTTTTATTTGATACCTCACTTGGATTTGTATGATGAGATGTTGCTTTAATCAACCTTTTTACTTTGCTTGTATATGGAAGTTCTAACTTTTTAAACAATAGTTCAAATTCCTTAATTGGATTATATGATAAATCTTCATGTCGTATATATATCCAATTTGGATAGATTTCCTGATAATCTATAATAATTTTTGTTGTACATAACCAGATAAGTGATGCTTCAGATATAAAATCCTCAGGAGGGCTATTAATATCTGATTCATAGGGTTTTAAAAATCTATTTATTAGATCAGGTTGTTTAATAAAGTTTTCAAAATTAAATCGCCAATTTAATCTTAATAGACTACTTACAAATGCAGCTGGATGTCTAATTAAAAATACATTCTTAGATTTCCATCGTTTATGGATCCACTCTACAGCTGTTAGACAAATTGGATCTTTAATTAAGGGTATAATTTTGTCATGATTTAATTTACTAAATTTTAATCTTTTTGAATCTAAATAGGCGTTTATTCTCCATTTAAGATATTTAAAATCAAACTTATCATTATTTATACCATTTATATTGCGATAATCCGTACTAGGGAGCCTATTCTTAAAATGCAGTACTGCTTTGAGAGGGTATTGTCCAATGAATAGATCATTCAAAGTAGATTCGACTTTTTGATATTCTTTATTAGGATCATAATATTTATACCAAATTTCAGTATCAAATAATCCACGAGTTATACTATTTGGTGTTAAAGGTTCATGTATATAATATATCATTGATGAATTTTTGATAATATTTCCTACCCATGTTGTACCTGATCTATGAGATCCAGTAATAATTATAGGTTTAGTTGTATTAATCATTATATCTATTACATTTCTAACTAATAATTCGTTTAAGCATCCTTTTTATGCGTAAATCTATCATAAAACGACCAAATAGATAATTTGCAACATTAAAGTGTTTAAGTTTTGAATCAAAATTAGGAATAGAATCAATCTTTTGATTGAGCTTTTGATCAACATAATTATATAGTTTTAAATCATATGAATAATATTTGATAATTTGATCATCAATATTTGTTTTTATCAATTCATCAGTATTTTTTGATTTATTAGCTATTGAATAATAAGGAGATTTCCATTTTAATTCATTTGCTAAAATAAGAATGGATTCATTGAATCTTTCAGTAATACCAGCAACTAGAAAATGATTTTTTAGATTATCTAAAGCCATTCTATAATGTTTTTCTTTAATATTTCCAAATGGAATATTAAAGTCGTAGTTATTTCCAAGTAGTAATCTTGTAATTCCATTATCTATCAAAATATTTTTCCTTGAATCAAAGTATTCTATCATTGACATTGATTGAATGGATTTATGATCAGGGTGCTTAATGTTATTTTTAACATATTTAAATGTAGAAATAATTCTATTTAAGGGATGTCGTAAAAATGTTATATATTTATATGGACCTTCAATCCATTGATGTATTCCAAAATTTAAATGACCTTTTATTAATTGTATTTCAGACTGTTTATTTTTTGGAATACTCTTTATTATTTTTTCAGAATCTATAAAATTCTTTATTTCAACAACATTGTTGTTATGATATATCCTATCAAGAATATCTCGAAAAGTCGTACCACCAGTGCGAGGTATATGAAGAAAGATTATTTTATTTTTCATATTAATCAATAAAAAATGCTTTTGATAAATTATAATTAAATATTAAATAACTATGATATAAATAATTAACTAAAGTAATTAAATGAATGAAATAATATATAGAAAAAAAATACATAAACAATATAATACAAATTCATCTGTTTTATTTAGATGGAAGCAAACAGAAAATTTTATTGATAAAAGTTTAATATTAAAAAAAGGTCTAGATATTGGTGAGAGAACTGATTTTACCAAGAAGTTAGAAGATGTATATAAGATTCAATTTGATTCTACAGATATAGATTTAGATGTTGAACCGATTAAAGGTAAATATGATATTATAACATCGTTTGAAGTGCTTGAGCATTTGTTTAATCCACTCTTTAATTTATTAGAGATAAAAAAAGCAATGAATAAAAATGCTGTTTTTTATCTTTCTACTCCTCTATATAAACCAAAAATAATTAAAAGCCCCGAGCACTTTCATGAAATGGCAGAAGATGAATTAATGAACTTAATTAAAAGAGCTAAATTATCGGTATTGAAAAAGAAGATAATAAAAGTAAGACCAAGCCTACACTATTTCTTTGGTTTTAGACCTCTATTACGTGCAAAATATGAAAGGGTAATCTTACTAGAATTATCTAAAGAGTATTAAAAATATGTTATTTTGTTTAAAGTCAATATGATATGAATATTCTATGGTTTTCTGAGATAAGATGGGATTATTTAAAGACCAGAAAGCAACATTTGCTAAGTCTATTTCCAAATGAAGATAAAATTTTATTTATCCAACCGTTAAGCTTATCTAAAAATAAATTTCTGATTAAGCATCCTAAAAATGTAGTGTTTAAAACGGTTCCTATTTTTAGAAGAGGAAATCGAATCTTAATAAAGATTGCCAAATTGTCAATTATTAGAATCATTACTTATAATTTATTACTCAGGTATTTAAAATTATTAATTAAACAGCATTTGAATGATGATATTCATGTAATTTGTGTATCAAATATCTTTTTTGTTCCTTTATTGGATAAATTTAAATATCCTATTATTTGGGACTTTAATGATGACCCAAAACAATTTGGTGAAATTCCAAATTGGGTATATAAATATTATTATAATCTATTATCTGATAAGAATACTAAAATAATCTCAAGTTCAAAGGGTTTTAATAATTATATTTATTCAAAATTCTCTAATAAACCTATCACAATATCGAATGGGGTAGATAGGGAAAAATTTCAAAGACAAAATATTCATTTAAAAAATAAAAAGATTATCTTTGGGTACGTTGGTATTATATCAAAATGGTTTTTTGATTTTAACTTGATTAAAAAAATTAGCACAACCTATCCAGAATGTGACATAAATATATATGGACCAAAGGATAAAAATGCTCGTGATCTTATAATTGAAATCAGTGAATTAAATAATGTAAATATATTTCCAAAACAAGAATATGATATGCTGCCACATATCATGAGAAAATTTTCTATTGGATTGGTTCCTTTGCAATCATCTAAGAAAGTCACTAGAGTTGCTTCAGGAAAACTATTACAATATTTATCATTAGGGCTCCCCGTTGTTTCTGTATATATGGAACAATTTGAAGGACTTAGCAATTTAATTATGTGTAGGAATCACTCAGAATTTATGGATGGAATTGATTATTATATTAATAACGATCTTTTACAAGATAATGATATTGAATTAACGAAATATGATTGGAAAGTTCTCGCTGATCAATATAGAATTGAATTAAATAGTTCAATAAGTAAACACAAAAATAATAAATAGTAAATATAGAATTTTATGAATATTCCTCAAAAAATTGCTAAAGAGGCTACTATTTCATTCCTTAGTATGGGTATTGGTTCTTTATTCAGATATTCTTTTGTTTTGATTATTGCCAGATGGTTAGGTCCTTTATATCTTGGAATCTTTTCTTTAGGGCTTGCCATAATGAGAATTGCTGAAGTTATAGGAAAAGCAGGTTTGGATAATGGAGTATTAAAGTATGTCTCTGAAAACTATAGAGAAAAGAAGGATGATCAAATTAGAGAAATAATTAGTTCATCAATTAAAATAGGAATTATTTTATCTTTATTAATTTCAGTTATCTTAATTATACTATCTAAATGGCTTGCAATAGATTATTTTTCTTCAAATAACATATTAAGGAATGTATTAGTTTGTAATGCAATTGCAATTCCTTTTTCTAATTCTATGATAATTATTGCTAGTGCCACTCAGGCATTTAAATTATTAAAATATAAAGCATTTGTAATTAATATATTCGTTCCATTATTAAATGTAATATTTCTATTTATAGGGTTGCAATATTCTAACCAAGTTGCAATAAGCGTACCTATATTATTATCATCAATCTTGGGATTCATTTTAATTGCAGTCTTTCTACAAAATTTAATTTCAATTAATATAAATAATATTATAAGGGCACCCTTTCGATTGGATCTTTTAAAATTTTCATATCCATTAATGTTCGTTACAATAATTGGCACTGTAATGCATTGGATGGATATATATATGTTAAGCTTCTTCTTTGATAATACTACTGTAGGAATGTATCAACCGGCTGCTAGAACGGCAGGCCTTTTAAGAATTGTATTAATTGCATTTATGGGAATATTCTCTCCTATGATATCTGAATTATATGCAAAAAATGACCGAAAAGAGATGCAGCATTTATACAAATTAATTATCCGGTGGGTAATGACAATTGCATCACCATTATTTTTATTAATTATTATTTTTCCTAAAAAAGTTTTGCTTTTATTTGGTCCTGAATATCAAGGAAGTCATATTATTCTATCTGTTTTGACAATTTCAGTTTTAATCCAATCTTTTATTGCATCTAGTGGCCATACGCTCATGATGACAGGTTACTCGAAAATTAATTTTGTGAATTCCATTATAATTTTAATAATTAACTTATTGTTTAATTTTATTTTGATTCCAGTTTATGGAGGCTTGGGAGCTGCAATCGCAACTCTAATTTCAATGTTATCTTTAGGTTTAATTCGTTTAATTGAAGTTTGGTATTATTTACGATTGCAGCCTGTTAGTTTAAGTTTATTAAAACCATTATTTTCTACCTTATTTGTATTCGTTTTATTAATTAATGCAAAACCAATTTTTATGCCTTTTCATACTATTATAACTCTATTAATTGCAAGTCTATCTATATTAATTATATTTACAGTTTTTTTGTGGATCATGGGTTTTGATGATGATGATAATCAAGTGATTTCTGCATTAAAAGTAATATTTTTAAATACTAAATAAAGAATTATTATGTTACAAAAATTTGATTATAGGAAGAAAATGATAATCCCAATGGGTATGATTATTTTCATATTAATTCTTTTTTATCCTATTGTTTTTGAAGATAAAACATTTGGATCTCCTGATTCATTAAATCCTCGTGGAGCCAGTATAATTCTTCAAGAAATGAAAAAGATAGATAGTGAATTTCCATTATGGCAACCCTGGATTTTTAGTGGTATGCCAACTTCTGATGCCTTCACTTATATTAGTTCATTATATTATCCTAATTATATACTTAATTTATTCTCTCTATCAAGTAATTTGACTCAATTACTTCATCTCCTATTCGCAGGTATAGGCTCATATTTATTATTACGCTTTATCGGTTTATCCTGTTTGTCTGCATTTTTGGGTGGATCAGCTTTTATGATTACTCCATTCATGATAACAATGATTGTTTTTGGTCATGGTAGCCAGATGATGACAGCAGCATATATCCCATGGATTATGATGTTTACTATGAAGCTGTTTCGAAATCCCAATTTAATGAATATTGGAATTTTATCAATTTTAATGGGTTTTCAACTACAAAGAGCACATGTACAAATAGCATATTATACTTGGATGCTAATAGGCGCATATATTCTATTCACTTTTATTTTAGAAATTAAAGATAAGAAGAGCAAAGGCAAGCCTTTAATAAGTTTAGGCGCCTTTACTTTTTCAGCGATATTAGCAATAACAATTGCATTAGTTATTTATTTGCCATCTTTAGAATACACTCCCTTCTCTGTGCGAGGAAGTAGTAGCGGAGGCGCTGAGTATAATTATGCAACTAGCTGGTCATTTTCACCAAAAGAAATATTAACATTTTTTATTCCTTCTGCATTAGGGTTTGGAGGTCAGACTTATTGGGGTGATATGCCATTCACTGATTACCCGAATTATATGGGTATAATAATAATCTTATTAGCAATTATTGGTTTTGTATATAAAAGAGATAGATTTATGTGGTTTTTATTTGCTACTTCACTATTAGCAATATTTATATCATTTGGGAAGAATCTGGCAGTTATTTATGATTTATTTTATAGTTTTTTTCCATTCTTTAATAAGTTCCGTGTTCCAGCAATGATATTGATATTAGTACAATTTAATACGTGCATAATGGCAGCTATAGGAATGGATTATTTAATCTCAATCAATAAAAATAAGTTGCCTAACTGGTTCTGGCCATTAATAGGTTTATTAATTCTTTTATTATTCGTACTTACTTTTGGCGAAGCTACATTAAAAGATTTAGTCTCTTCAGGGTTTACTCAACCGCGGACACAAGATCCTCGATTAGTTCAAGCCATTAATTCATTGCGATGGGATATGTGGTATAAAGATGCTTGGGCATTGCTTTTATATTTATCAACAGCTATGGTGTTAATATGGTGTTTTATTTTTAATAAAGTATCTATTCGAATGTTCTCTATATTAATTTTATTATTAGTAATTGTAGATCTAATAATTGTTGATAATAAAATTATCCAACCTAAAAAGAATTCTGGTCGATCATCACAGTTATTAAACAAATCAGTCATTGATAGATATTTTCAACATGATCAAATTTCAAAAATATTAAGTAGTGATAAAAATGAACTGTTCCGTGTCTATCCTGCAGGACAATTATTCGGAGAGACTAGGCTTCGTGCTTTTGGTATTGAGTCTATTGGTGGTTATCATCCTGCCAAATTAGGGGTGTATAACAATTTTTTAAAAGAAACTAATAATGCAAGCACTCTACCGTTGATGAGTATGCTGAATGTAAAATATTTTTTAAGTACACAACCTATCAATTATCCTGGGCTAATCGAGGTTAAGCAGGCTAGAATGAAATCGGGTAGAGGGAATATACCTGTTAGCTTGTATCGCTTAGAAAATTATCAGAAAAGGGCTTGGTTTACCAGGAACATAGAAGTTTATCCTGAAAATGGCTTTCCTTGGGACAAAATTAAAAGCCAATCATACGATCCTTTGAATGTAGCCTTTGTAAGTAATAATGATATAGCAATTAATACAAATTTTTCATTGGGGAAAATAAATGGCATAAAAAATTCATTACATAAATTGGAGATTGAAACTGAATCTGATTCAATCAGTTTTTTGGTTGTGAGTGAAGTTTTTTATCCCCTACGTTGGAAAGCTACAATTAATGATAAAGAGGTAGAATATTTTAAAACCAATGGAGTCATTAGAGGTTTAATAATTCCTAAGGGTCGTCATACGGTAATATTTAAGTATGATAGATCATCATTCAATAAAGGAGCACTTATTTCTTTAAGTTCATTCTTTATTACTATTGGAATGATAATATTTGGTTATCGCAAATCAATATATTGATTATGGATTTTCTTAAATATTCTAGCAATATAAAAGCCGGTTTATTTTTACTCGGGTTTGTTTTAATAATTTTTTTACTGAGTTATACTCAGAATATAGTTAATGAATTAAGGAGTGATAATGGTGAAATTGTAAAACTATATGCTGAGATAATTGCTGAAACAATTTCTGATGAGAATGATACAAATCTTGATTTTGTTTTTGATGAAATTATCCAAAAAGCTCAGTTCCCAATAATATACTCTAATAATCAAAGAGAACCGATCTATTCAAAAAATATAAATACAGATAAATCAAAGCTTAAAAAAATTCAATTAACTATGGATGAACAAAATGAAGCTATTCCGTTACGATATGCTAATCCTCTAACAAACGAAATAATCTTAATTGGATATCTTCACTATGGTGATTCAAGTCAAATAGAAAAGCTTAAATGGCTACCCTTTATCGAAATTGGAGCAATAACATTATTTATATTTTTGGGATTCATAAGTTTTTCAATAATTAGAAATAATGAAAAAAGAAATATTTGGGTTGGCATGGCAAGAGAAACTGCCCACCAATTGGGCACTCCAATTTCATCATTAATGGGTTGGCTGGAATGGCTAAAAAATAAACCAAATGATCAAGATAAGATAATCAATGATATTTCGATAGACTTGGACCGGCTTCAACAAGTTAGCGATAGATTTAGTAAAATGGGATCGGAAACAAAGCTAAAAGAAATCCATTTATCAAGTATTGTTGATAATGTTGTAATATATTTTAATCATCGAATCCCCTCGATGGGAAAGAGTATTATTATTGAAAATCAATTAGTTTCAAATATTAAAATAAAAGCAAATGGAATTCTAATTTCATGGGCAATTGAAAATGTCATTAAGAATGCAATTGATGCTTTAGAGAACAAAGGTATTATTACTTTAAAATCTAATATGGATAAAAAAAATATAATTATTGAAGTTCAAGATTCTGGAAAAGGAATTTTAAGGAAAGATTGGAAAAATATATTTAGACCCGGATTTAGTACTAAAGAACAAGGGTGGGGGCTAGGGCTATCTCTTACATCAAGGATTATTAAAGACATACATGGTGGGGATATTTATGTTTCAAAATCAAAACCAGGAAAAGGTTCAACGATAGAAATATCACTTCCAAAATTAGAAGATGTAAATTAAAGCAATTCTTGTCATTACTTTTAATAGTCGGTAATTTTTTCTTTTAAAATATAAAGGAGTTTTTTGTGGATATTATTTACGGTTTCGCTGCGAATCCTGATGCCAATCAAGGTGGAGGAGGAATTGCAGCTTTTTTACCTTTTTTCTTAATAATGTTAATTATCTATTTTTTAATGATTCGTCCTCAGGCCAAACGTCAGAAAGAAAAGCAGAATATGTTACTTTCTTTAAAAAAAGGTGATAAAATAATAACTATTGGTGGTATACATGGTGTCGTTGCTGGAATGAAGAATCAAGGTAAATTAATTGTGCTAAAAGTAGACAAGAATTTAAATATTAATGTAAATAGATCCGCTATTTCAGGGTTGGCTGATGGTAAAATTGAAGAAAGTTCACAATTAGGAGATGATAATTAATGGCTTTATTAGATGTTGTTCATTATGGAAATCCTATACTAAGGAAAGAATGCAACCCCGTAACAGATTATAAAATTCTTCCAGAGATAATAGAGAATATGTTTGATACTATGTATGAAGAAGAGGGGATAGGACTTGCTGCAAATCAAGTAGGAATTGATTTAAACCTAATGATAATAGATGTTTCTCATACTGATGAAGCTGAAGATGCTTGTATTTTTGTTAATGGTGAAATTATTGACAGCTCTGGTTCATCAGAAATGGAAGAAGGTTGCTTATCTATACCAGAAGTTAGATTACCCATTAAGAGACCTGAAAAAATAAGATTTAAATATCAATTGCCAGATGGTTCAGAACATATTGATGAATTTAGTGGTTTATTAGGAAGAGCTATTCAGCATGAGATGGATCATCTTAAAGGAGTTTTTATTATAGATAGAGTCAATCCATTATTAGTTTTGAATTATAAAAAGAAGTTAAAAGAAATTAAAGGTAATTCAATTAATCTTAAAAAATCTAAAAATAAAAAAAGAGACTTCGTTCTTTAATTATATATTATTACAGTCCTTATTAGATTCTAAAATTATGGAATCTAAAAATCATATATTAATTATAAATTTAATTCTTCAATTATGAATATCATTTTTATGACTAACTCAGAATTTTCGTTTCCCAGTCTGGATTTACTGGTGAAATCTAATCATAATATTTTAGGTGTAGTTACTAACCCTCCTCAAAAGATAGGACGTAAAAAAAAAGAGTTTAATAATGCTATAACTTTAAAGTGTGAAGAAATAGGAATTAAGGCTATTGAACAACAAGATATAAATGATGTTGGATTTGAAAATAAATTAAGAAAATATGACTTTGATTTATTTGTAGTTGTTGCATATCGTATTTTACCAAAACCTTTATTAAATATTCCGAAATTAGGAAGTATAAATTTGCATGGTTCATTATTGCCAGCATATAGAGGAGCTGCACCAATCCAATGGTCTTTGATTAATGGTGATAAACAAACAGGTTTAAGCACATTTCTTGTTGAACCTAAAGTAGATACAGGCGCGATAATTAAGCAAAAAATAATAAAGATTTCAGAAAGTGAAAATTATGGATTACTAAAAGATAGAATGGCTATAGAAGGATCTAGATTATTATTAGATACGATCAATTTAATTTCTGATGGGAAAGTTTCACCTATTAAACAGGATGAAGACTTTGTTTCAAAAGCTCCCAAAATAACAAAAAAAATGACTTTTATAGATTGGAATTCTAGCTCAATTAATATTCATAATTTTGTAAGAGGCCTTTCACCAAATCCAGGTGCACAGTCGAAAATTTATGGTAAGAACATTAAAATTCAAGAAACAAAAATAGTTGATAATAATATTTATAAAGTTTCTTTTAATCCAGGACAGGTTATATATATTTCAAAGAATAAACTATGTATTCAAACAGGAAATGGAATATTATCTATTATTCACCTTCAATTAGAAGGAAAAAGATCTTTAGATATAAAATCATTTCTTAATGGTTATTCTTTAAAAATTGGTGATTATTTCGGTACTTAATTATGGATGCAAGATTATTATCATTTAACGTTTTATTGGAATATGAAGGAGCAGATCGATGGTTAAAAAGTATTAGAAACGATCACTTTGTACGATTAAAGCCAACAAAAGAGGCTGCTAACCGTGCTATTGTATTAACTAATGAAGTAATGAAATGGCAAAGATTATTAGATAGCATTATCAATGATAACTTAATAAAAAATAAATCAAAACTTAAATTTCCTATAAGAAATATACTTCGATTAGCTATATATGAATTGTTAATTGATGATCATAATCCTGACTATGCAATAGTAGATAGTTATGTAAAACTAAGTAAAAAAATTATAGGTAGTTATATAACAGGATTTATTAATGCGATACTTAGAAAAATTTCAGTTTCTGATAGATATATTTTTAAAGGGAAATCCCCAGAAAATATAGCAGTCTGTCTATCTTATCCTGATTGGATCGTAAAAAGATGGATAAGTCATTTTGGCGAAAAGGAGACTGTTAAATTATGTGAATACTTTAATAAGGCTTATCCCTTAATGATACGTAGAAATGAAATGAAAATTGATCATGATACTCTAGTTCAGAAGCTTAAAATAGAAAAAATAAATATTAAACGTTATAATGATTCTAGTAATTTTTACTATTTGAAGAAAGGAGTAGGGAGTTTATTAAATAATAAATTATTTAATAATGGTTTTATATCTATTCAAGATCGTGCAGCTGGTGCAGTTGTAGAATTGTTGGATCCAAAGCCAGGTGAAGTTATTCTTGATGCATGTGCCGCTCCTGGAACCAAAGCATTTTACATTGCAGAAAAGATGGAATTTAATGGAGAATTAATTGCATCTGATATAAGTAGAAATCGTATTGATATGTGTCAAAAAGATAGCAGTAGACATAATATTAATTGGATCAATTGGTGTATCAAAAATGCGGAAGAGGATGAATTTCCCATATTGGACCGAGCTCTTGTAGATGTGCCTTGTTCAGGTACTGGAACAATAGGTAAAAATCCCGAGATCAGGTGGAAATGTAATGTAGATCAGATAAAACAATTAAAGAGAAAACAACTAGCTATTATTCTTAATATTTCTAGATATGTTAAATCTCAAGGTGTAATATGTTATTCTACTTGTTCATTACAGAGAGAAGAAAATTGGGATGTAATAGATGCTTTCCTTAAATTAAATAAAAATTATAAAGTAGATAATTCAGAAAATTCTTTACCAAAATTATGGTTCAAAAAACAAAATATTATGGAGATATTTCCTCCTCGAGATAAATTAATTGGAATGTTTGCTGTTCGTCTTAAAAATATAGGAAAATGAGCTTAATTAGAATAATATTTTCGATTATTGGAATGATAGTTGTCTTCTCGATTATTGCTGAATACATTGTAATGCCAGCATATACTAGGCAAAATCAAAATAGAATTATGATAGATATAAAAAATAGAAACCTAGATGATGTAATAAAGATTTTGAAATCTGAAAATTATAGATATGAAATATCAGATACGCTTTATACAAATAAATTTAAATTGGGAACAATAGTTGATCAATATCCAAAGCCTAATACTAGAGTGAAATCAGGTAGAACAGTTAGATTAAAAATTGCTCAACCGGAAAAATCTGTTGCGATACCAAACCTTATTGGTCAATCAAGGCGAAGTGCAGAACTTGAGTTGAATCAAATGGGACTACTTATTGATACAGTGTATACTGAGTATAATCCTGAATATCCAAATGGGACAATAGCGTGGCAATATCCAAAGGCTGGAGATCGGAGGAAGAAGGGAATGGGGATACAAATTACTGTAAGTAAAGGTATGCCCCCAAATTTTTTTCAAGTACCAAATTTAATTGGACTTTCAATTAATCAAGCTAAAGATCTTATCTTTAAATCTAGATTAAAAGTAGGTAAGATCTCTTATCATCAAGATCAAGATTTAGTTCCATATACTGTATTAGATCAATCTATAAAAAATGGGACAGTTCTAGATGCTACAGCAACAATTAATTTAGTTGTAAGTGTACTTGATATACAGGATATTTTTAATAATTTGAACAATGAGCCATAATTGATTCACAATAGCGAATTTCTTAGAAAACTACTTCATCTTTCTAACTTAGTTATACCATTTACTTATTTATTTTATTTCGATTCTAAAGTTGAGGCTCTTATTATTTTATTACCTATAACTTTATTTGCATTATTAATTGAGTATCTTAGGATAAGTTCAATATCAGTAAAAAATATTTTTGATAAATACTTATTTTCAATGCTTCGCAATCATGAGAAAAGTGGAAAATATACAGGGGCCACTTGGGTATTTATATCTTCAACATTATCAATTGGAATCTTTCCAAAAGATATTGCCGTAATTAGTTTGATTTACATGTCAATTGGAGATACAGCTGCTGGCCTAATTGGAAGAAAATTTGGAAGAATAAAAATCTATAATAAAACACTTGAGGGAGCGCTAGCAGGATTTATTGTTTGCTTAATCGTAGGATTGATGATTGATTTAAATCTTTCTAAAACATTAGTGGCTATTGGCGCTTTATCAGCCGCGATAATAGAGCTTATGCCAATCTCAATTGATGACAACCTCAGAATTCCACTGTTTACCGGAACAGTCATGTATGTTATGAGTATATTTCTAATATGACGTTTTTATCTCCATCTATTCTATGGGCTCTATTTGCTGTATCTATTCCTTTAATTATCCATTTGTTTAGTTTAAGACAAACAAGATATGAAGAGTTCAGTTCCCTACGATTTATAAAATTATTAGAGCACAAAACTATAAGACGTTTGAAAATAAATCAGTGGTTGCTTGTCCTACTTAGGACTATTGCTATTTTGTGTTTGATTCTAATTTTTTCAAGACCATTAATTAAAGGAGATTCTGTTAATAATTTTATAGGTGATATTGAATCTAGAGCAGTTATACTAATTGATAATTCTGCTAGTATGGCTGTAAAAAAAAATGATATCAGCTTACTTGATAGAGTAAAAAAATCTATACCAGAACTACTAAAAGTTTTAGAAGGTCAGACTACATTAGAGATTTATCAGACCAATCCACCGCAAAAGGTATATGAAGGTTCTTATTTGAATGAGTCACAAGTTGTTTCAAAGGTTGAGGAAATAGCTCAAACATTTTTAACTGATAATATTTGGGAATTCACTGATTCATTAATTCAACGCATTAAAGCTTCTGAGTCTAATTTAGAATGTTATATTTTTAGTGATTTTCAAACTACTCCTAAATTAGAAATAGATACCCTTTTAAATTATGATAAATGGAATTTTTATTGTATTGATCAACCAGATGTTTATAATAATATTTCTATAAAAAGTGTAAATATTTTGAGTGAAATAAAGTTGCCTAATCATTTAATAAAATTAAATACTAACCTTGGAAATAATGGAATAAATGAAGTAAAAAACATTCCTATTGAATTATTCTTAAATAATGAACGTGTTGGGCAAGTTGTTAGTCAGTTTGAACCAAATAAGTACAAGGATTTTGTGTTTCAAGTTTTTCCAGGAAAGACTGGTATTATAAATGGAAAAATAGTTATTCCTGATGATGATTATTCTTTAGATAATTCTA
>CAYTYA010000017.1:0-30949 GCA_964442015.1 uncultured bacterium | reverse complement strand
TAAAGCAAAGCGTATTCAAAAGTTAAAGTCCAAAAGGCATACTGCTCATATTTGGTTGTCAAAACAAGGTCAGATATCTATAGAGGATAAGCTAATTCGATCTGAAAACATTAGGCACATCATGTACTCTAAACGTGCTGCTGATCCTCAATTAACTATTTCAATAAAAGCTGATAAAGCGGCTCGCATGGGATTAATATCAGATATCCACACTGAACTCCGTAAGGCTGATGCCCTAATGTTAAACTATTCATCCAAAACTGCTTTAGATTAATTAAAACGATGTCAAATCAGCCTGTTATTTTATCTTTAAAATTTAAGTATCCAGTTGTTATACGACTTGCAACACTCATTAGCATACTGTTATTAATTTCAACATTTTTAATTTCTCCTAGGGATTTAGGATTAATTGAACTCGAAGATGTTGATCTTCAAGAAATTATTATAGAAAATATACCCCAAACTCAACAAATAGAAAAACCGCCGCCGCCAGCAAGGCCATCTGTTCCTGTTGAATCGGAGGATGAAGATATTGCTGATGATTTAACTATAGAGGAAACAGATTTAGATAGTTTTGAAGCTTGGGATGCTCCACCTCCCCCACCAGAAGGCCCAAGAGTAAAGTTTATACCCTATGATGATCCTCCACAACCATTGACAGGTATTCGTCCAGTATATCCTGAAATTGCTCAAGAAGCAGGAATAGAGGGAACAGTTGTAGTTCAAGTTTTTGTCGATAAAAAAGGACGCGTTCAAGACACTTTGATTCTAAAAGGCATTCCCAATACCGGGCTAGATGAAGCAGCAGTAAAAGCTATAAGGAAAACTCGCTTTCGTCCTGCAAAACAGCGGGAGAGAGCTGTTGGAGTGTGGATTTCTATACCCGTTAATTTTAGATTAAAATAATCATTTATTCCTTAACAGAATAATAACTTAATTAAATAAGAGTACTATTTTGGTTTACCAAATAATTTATTCCATAACCAAATAATCGGATCATAATATCGATCTACAACTCTTTCTTTAAGAGGAATAATTCCATTATCTGTAATTTGTATATGCTCTGGACAAACATCAGTACAGCATCGAGTAATATTACACATACCTGATCCATAATCATTCTTAATATTTTCTATTCTATCTGCTTTATCAAGGGGATGCATTTCAAGACTTGCTAATCGTATCATAAATCTTGGGCCAACAAATTCATTTTTTTTATCATGATCTCTCAATACATGGCAAACATTTTGGCATAAATAACATTCTATACATTTTCTAAATTCCTGTACTCTATCCACATCTTCCTGCATCATAATATAGTTACCATTATTATCTTTTTTATCAGGATCCGGTGTAAAGGGGGCAATATTTTTATTTTGTTTATAATTCCATGAGACATCAGCAACTAAATCTTTAATTAATGGAAATGTTTTTATTGGTCTAACTGATATTGTTTCTTCCGGTCTATATTCATTCATTCTTGTCATACAAGCTAATTTTGGTTTGCCATTAATTTCAACACTACATGAACCACATTTCCCTGCTTTACAATTCCACCTTACGGCCAGGTCACCTATTTGTTCAGATTGTATACGGTGTATTGCATCGAGGACTACCATGCCTTTATCTACTTCAACTTTGAAATCATTCATTGTCCCTTCTTTTGAATCGCCGCGAAATAATTTGAAATTTCTTAATCCCATATTCTATTTTTGTCCCTTTTCAAGCAATACTTCATTTTCTAATTCTTCAATACTGAGCTCAGCAATTCTTTTTAACTCTGGATCGGGCTCATCTCGCATAACCCTATCAACAATCATCTCGCCTTTATTAGACTTGCTAATAACAACATTATATTGAAGCCATTCATCGCGCTCCCCTTCAAAATCAACGCGGGTGTGTGCTCCTCGGCTTTCTTCTCTCATTTTTGCTGCTCGAGCTACAGATTCTGCTGTCACAAGTAAGTTTCTCAGGGAAATAGCTTGATGCCAGCCTGGGTTGAATTGGCTCGCGCCATCAGCTTTAACATTATTAAATTTTTTCCATAAACTGGAAAGCCCATCTAGTCCTTCAGATAAAAGCTCATCTGTCCGTACAATTCCAACATTATTTTGCATTAAATCTTGTAGGTCTTCATGGATTAAATATGGATTTTCACCTCTTTCGCGATTTAGAATATCTGTTGCAGAACGTATAATTTTTTGAACAACATCATTGTTTAAGTTGAGATTGCTATTTATTGATTTGATATAATTAACCGCACCTGAACCAGCAAGTTTACCACATACTAGTAAATCAGAAAGTGAATTTCCTCCCAATCTATTGGCGCCGTGTACCCCAGCTGCACACTCTCCACAAGCAAACAAACCAGGAACTCGCGTCATTTGGGTATCAGCATCTACTTTGACGCCGCCCATAAAATAATGTAATGTTGGGCCAACCTCCATTGGTTCATTTGTAATATCTAGCTCAGCCAATACTTTAAATTGATGATACATAGAAGGTAACTTGCGCTTAATATCATCGGCGTTTCTGCGGCTGGCAATATCTAAGTAAGCACCACCATGAGGTGAACCTCTCCCTGCTTTTACCTCTTTGCGTATTGCGCGTGCAACCACATCTCTAGTTAAAAGTTCTGGAGGCCTTCTCGCATCTTTATCACCTGACAACCAACGATTGGCCTCTTCCTCTGAGTCTGCTGTCTCAGCTGCAAAGCGATCTGGAATATTATCATACATGAATCTTTTATTTTCACTATTAGTCAATATTCCACCTTCACCACGTACGCCTTCCGTTACTAGTGTTCCTCTCACCGATGGTGGCCACACCATTCCAGTTGGATGAAATTGGGTAAACTCCATATCCATTAATTCTGCGCCAGCTTCATAAGCCATTCCGTATCCATCTCCTGTATATTCCCATGAGTTAGATGTAATTTTCCAGGCTTTCCCTCCTCCTCCAGTTGCTAAAATTACAGCACGACATTTAAATATTATAAATTCGCCATTATCACGCCACATCCCAACCATTCCACTAATGCGATCACCATCTTTAATTAAGTCCAGTCCAGTACATTCCATATATATATCAATGCCTTGATGAATTCCATGATCTTGAAGTGTGCGTATTATTTCTAAGCCAGTTCTATCCCCCACATGTGCAAGTCTTGGGTAACGGTGCCCCCCAAAGTTTCTTTGATTAATTAATCCTGATTTTGTGCGGTCAAAAACAGCTCCCCATTCTTCAAGTTCTCTTACTCGCGCTGGAGCTTCCCGTGCATGAAGTTCGGCCATTCTCCAGTTATTTAAAAATTTTCCTCCGCGCATTGTGTCTCTAAAATGGACTTTCCAATGATCTCGATTATCAACATTAGCTAGTGAAGCTGCAACTCCTCCTTCAGCCATAACTGTATGTGCTTTGCCCAACAATGATTTACAAACAAGACCTGTGCTCAGGCCTTCCATAGAACATTCTATAGCAGCACGCAGACCTGCACCTCCAGCTCCAAGCACAATAACATCATGTTCTACAGTTTTGATTTCGGATATATTCACTAATTATTCCAAGTATTCATATCTATCCAGTAACCACTAGAAACCATTCTGACATAAATATCGGTAAAAGCAACCCATATCATGCTTATCCATGCCCACATCATGTGATGACCATTTAACCAGCTAGATCTTTTCCAAACACGATAGCGAAATGTTGGTTTGCCATTTGGGCATGTAAAACAATCTTTTTGCCCACCGATTAAATGTCTAAATGCATGGCAACCGAATGTATATCCAATCAATAAAATTGGATTAATTGTTAAAATAATAGAACCAACACCAACGCCAAATTTCCCACCTTGAAAAAATGATAAAATTGCATCATAGCTCAAAATAAATATAATACCTATAGCTATATAAAGGGTGAACCGGTGAAGGTTTTGGAAAATAAGCAATGCCGTTTCCCCTTTATATTTTTTATTTCTGATGCCTTTTACAGAACATCCAGGGGGGCTCATAAAATAAGCTCTATAATAAAATTTTCTATAATAATAACAAGTCATTCTAAAAGATAATGGACCAGCAAGAATTAATATTGCTGGAGAAGCGGGTATAAGATTAGGCCACCATTCGGGCCAAGAACCAAACCAGCTATGATCCATAGGGGCGGCCCCATTAGCTATTGGATTAATAAATATTAGTGGAGAATAAAAGGGTGATAAATAACCACCAAAACCTTCAACTCCGGCAGACCACCAGTAATAATTTCCCTGTAACATTGCCCATGTTGTATATATAACAAAACAAAGGAAGCCGATGGCCGTCCATAATGGCTCGAACCACCATCTATCCGTACGCTGTGTATTAAATAAAGTATTAGAATCCATAATGATAAGTTGGCTGTAAAAGCTTAGATGAAATTAATTATTATCGTAAGTATATAGAAATAATTTTTATCATAGTACATTATATTTAAAATATAGATTATATTTGTTAGAAATTAATAATCTACTATCTTTTAATCGAAATGAAATATGGAAGTGTAGCCGCAGGGCACAAAAGTACAGCAACCACTGCTATGGATATTTTAAAAGATGGTGGAAATGCATTTGATGCTTCTATAGCTGCAGTCTTTGTATCAATGACATCCGAATATTGCTTAACAGGTGCATGCGGCGGCGGAATAATGCTTGCATATCCTAACAATTCAGATCCAGTTATTTTTGATTTTTTTATACAAACACCAAATAAAAATAAATCAAGAATATTAGATTTCTTTCCAGTTGAAATTAATTTTGGGTCATCAACACAAACTTTTCATATAGGGAAAGGTTCTATAGGAGTTCCTGGTAATATTGCGGGTTTATTACATATTCATTCTAAGCTGGGATCTATTCCATTAAAAAGGATCATTGCACCAGCAATTCAAATAGCAAAACAGGGAACAAAAATAAATAAATCCCAAGAATATCTATTTAATTTACTTGACCCTATTCTCACTTCTTCAAGCGATGGAAAGAAACTATTTAAGCCACTGGGCACAACAATGAGAGATGGTGATACATTTAAAAACCCGGATTTTGCAAACTTTTTAGAACAATTAACTATTGAAGGAGCAAATTATTTATATAAAAATAGAGGTTCATCATTAATAATTGATTTAATGAAAGATGGGGGATTAATAAAAAGGAATGATTTTTTAGATTATCAAGTTATTGAAAGAAAGCCTTTAATAACTAAATTTTATGATAAAATAATAATAACAAATCCACCGCCATCAAATGGGGGATCTCTAATTTCATTTATTTTAAATCTTTTATCAAATAAGTTCAAAAAACATGAAGTCAATCAGAGAGAATTAATTATTGCTATGCGCTTAGCGCAAATAGTAAGAAAAGATATAAATGTAAAAAAACTTGATATTAAAAATTTATTTAATAAACAATTTTACAATAAATATATTGATATCTATCATAGAAATATTGAAGAAAATTCTTATAAAGATAAATCTGGAAGCGGATCTACTACACATGTAAGTATAGTTGATTCAAGTAATAATTGTTCTAGTATAACTACTAGTAATGGTGCTGGTAGCGGCTATATAGTTCCTGATACAGGAATTATGATGAATAATATGCTTGGCGAAGAAGATTTAAACCCTGAAGGATTTCATAGTTGGGATACATCAAAAAGAATGCAAACTATGATGTCCCCAACAATTATATCTGGAAAATTAGGGCCAGAACTAATATTAGGTAGTGGGGGAAGCAATAGAATTAGATCCGCAATTCAGCAAGTAATAATTAATAATTACATAAATCAAATGGATCTTAAAAATTCTATATATTCTCCTAGATTACATTTGGATGGGGAAATTATTCACTGTGAAAAAGGGTTAAAATATCAGGACTTTGGTTTTACATGGTCAAAAATTAATCAATGGGATGGAAAAAATTTATTTTTTGGCGGAGTTAATGCAGTTACAAAAAATGAAGCAGTAGGCGATCATAGAAGAGATGGCTACGGTTTGATATGCTAAGATCTATTTTTTGCTTCTGAAATCAACCAACGAAATAACTTTTTTTGATTAATATTTTTTGGCATTAGTTCAGGGTGCCATTGCACTGCTATAAAAGAGTTTGGAACTTTAGTGTCTTCAATTGCTTCTATTAATCCATCATCTGACCAAGCTATTGGTATTAAATCACTTCCTAGGTCTCTTATGCCTTGATGGTGAGTGCTTGCTACTTCAATTTTTTCATCATTAATAATTTTACTTAGTATAGAGTTCTGATCAATATTAACAGAATGCTTAGACCAGTCTCCATTAAACTTTCCATGATTGATGGATCCTGCTAATTGTTTATTTAAATCTTCAAACAAAGTTCCTCCTCTTATGACATTAATATGTTGCATACCAACACAAATAGCTAAAATAGGCTTATTTAGCTTGTACATTTCTGAAAAAATATTCCTATCGAATATTTCACGTTCATTTGACATAACATCTGAGTCAAGTAATTCAGGAGATTCCCCATTGTATAATTTGTTTGGTATATCTGGTCCCCCGACAAGAAGCAAAGCATCTATAATATCTGCAAATTCAACTATTGAACTATTATCTTTGGGATAATTAAGAGTAAAAGCTATTCCACCAGCATTCCATATTGATTGGTAATAATATTCTTTTGTTGCATTCCACATAGCGCCATTGTGTTCATAATAATATGGGTTTATACCTATAATTGGTTTCTTCAAAAAGGCTTTCTTATAAATTCTTTTAGGTTTTTATTGCTATTTATATATTCATTCTGACGAAATAATCCTGGCACACCTTTATTTCGGAATAATTCTAAATAAGGTATCAATAAATCTTCTTCATTGCTAATAGATAATTGATGACTCCTGTTGGATAATCCTTCTAATGCTAATTCAGAAAAATAATTAATCCAACCATGCATGCTGGTATTCTGCGGTCCAATATTTTCTAGGTTTATAATATCAGCATTATTAATTGAAAGTTCTCTATCAATATGTTTCCATGATAAAAATAATTCCATCAATTTATCTCTTATTACACCATCAGTCAATATGCCCACCCAAAACGCTATGGGTGCAAATTCATAGCCGAAAGGAGGTCGGTCAGCACAGCGGAGTTCTATAATTCCTTTCTTAAATCTAACATGAGTAAATATCTGATGAAGGGCAACATTAATAATTTGATCGCTTAGTTCATTTTTATCATATGATAAATTGAGCCACTTATTTATGGTCCCCATAAATGGTTTTACATTATCATTTCTATCCATAGAAAAAATGGATGGTGCATTTAAAACTATATCTGAAAATTTTTCAATGAGATTATCGCTTGAAATAATACCATGATCAAATAAATAACCGCACCTGTTCTTATCCGTGTTAGACCAAATTATATGCCTATAATTCTTTTCACTTACTGGATCAGATTTAATAAATGGTGCATTAGCAAATAACAAAGAGGCAAATGGGCTTATACAATCGGATAGAAATGCCATTTGTTCACCATCATCTTTAGAAAGGATATCCATATTTATTTGAATACTTGCTGTGTTTCTCATCATCCAATTTCCATGAGAACCTGTTTTTTCAAATAAATTGTTCATTAATATATATTTAGGGCTATCTATTAATTCAACAGTAGATGGAGAATAAATAGGTTCAACTGTATAATCAATTGCAAACAAATTATTATCAAACAATAAGCTTCTGAAACTATCCAAATGTCTTTTATATTCTTTTTGAATATCGTACAAAGACAGATGTGGCGTTGATGACCATTCAATTTGACCGCCAGGTTCTATAGAATAATCATATGTTTCATTATTATTTTCTTTATTTTTGATTAAATCATTTAATAAATCAGATGCGGAATAGTCTTTAGATGGATTCACAGGGATTCTATTGCAATTATCTGTATAAACAATATCTTCAATTTCTACACCGATTAATCTATTTTTATATGATGATGGCTTTTTTAGTATTAATTCTATAATCTTGTTTTTCATTCAATAATAATATTCTTAATTAGTTTAATAATTAAATAAAAAAAAACCCCCTTATCGGGGGTTTTATATGAAATGCTCTTTCTCAATTACTCAACCATCTCTCCTCCGCCTATAAAATCTTCTAATTTAAAAGCACCATCTTTTTCCATCTGCTTTGCCGCTTGAACAATTCCTTTTCTTGCATTATCAACTTCTCTTTTTGAAACTGCTCCTTCTACAGGCTCATACATAGCTTGTTTTTTCTGAGGAAGATTGCTTTTAACTCTTGTTACAACTTCTTCATCCATCCCCTTCATTGACATTGCAATAAGGTCAAGTTCTACTGAGTTCATAAGATCTCGTATAATATTATCAGGAAAAAATTCGAAAATATCATCCCATTTAAGGTGATATTTTTTTATTTCTTCTGCCAAAGCAGGAGCCTCTCTTGATATTGCTTCTAAATATTTTGATTCATCATCAGGATCCATATCTCCCAAAATATCCGCAACATCCTTACCCCCTCCTCTTGAAAAATCAACAGTTTTGGGTAAAAAGTGGGATTTTTCCTGTAATTCTGATGCTATACTAACTACTGCCTCCAGGGGCACTTCATCCAAAGTACCCATTTCAATCAACACTCTACCTTTTTCTTCTGGACCAAGTCGATCTAAAACTTTTGCTCGTTTCTCTGTATCTACCTGGGCCATGACAATCGCTTTTACTCTTGTATCCTCCGGCAAAACCATTGATATTAATTGCTCATCAGTTAACTCCTGTAAAAAAGCGAACGGCTTCTTTGGTTCATCCTCTGCGCCCTCTTCAGATTGAAACTTTTCGCTTACAAAGCTATAATAGAATTGTTCAATTACCTGCTTTTTTACTTTAAACGATACGCTATCCATATCGCGGGCAACGGATCGGATTTTTCTTATATCAGTCTTTGTTAATTCTTTTAACAAAGTTATTGATAAACCTTCACCGAGAATATTAAACAATATCGCTACTTTTTGTAGACCAGATAATCTTTTTATATCAGTGATCATATAATGACCTCTTTATTTCTTCTTTTTCTTCTTTTTATCAGAATCTTCTTCTGGTTCCTCAGGAGGAGGTTCCGGTTCCGGAACAACATCATCCTCTAACCATTCTTTAACAATACGGGTAGCAGTTTTTGGCTGCCCGACGCTCATTGAAACTACAGACTGTCTCATTTCACCGATTTCACCCCTGATAACATCAGGATCCTCTTGTGCCTCATTATTTGCTACTGGCGCACTTTTACGCTTTTTTTTTCTACGTAATGGTGGCGGTGGATATGGCCATGGCATTGGCATTTGAGGCTGTTGTGGACCTTGTTTTTTCTTAAATAACAAAATAACAACTAATACCAGCAACACAACAACAAGTACCCCTAAAATAGAAACCAATATTATCAATGCAGATGAACTTTCAACATCTTCTATTTCTTGCCCAAGCCCCAATTGCATAGAATCAAGCGTTGCAATTCTATTTGTTAATTGGGAATCAACACGAGCATCATTGGCAAATGATAATTCATTCTTTAGTGAAGTTATTTCTTCTTTCAGTGCTCGCAATTGTAGCGAGTCCCGTAATAAAGCTGTTTTTCTTTCAAACTCAAATTTATCTGCCGCACCTCTTCTCTCTAAATTATTCAATTGTTCTTTTAACTCTAATAATGGACCGCTGATTTCCTTTTCAATAGATTTCGTTAAGGCATCATCTCCTTCACCGGATTGGAGCATTTCTAGTTTATCTGCAATATTTTTTAGTAATACTTGTTCAGCGCTTTTTTCATCTCTTCTTTCTTTAAAAGATGCTGTCATAATACTAAGGACATCGCCTCTAGTGCGATCGAACCTAGAAGCCACCATTACGACTTGGCGAATATTTTCAATTAATTCTGGGGCAGCACCTTCTTGAAGGATGATACTAATCTGTAAGCGCTTTACTGCAGCTATAGCCGGCACTCTTTTTGTCAAAGTTTTAGATTGGACTCTTTCTGTAGTATTTCCAGGCTCTTGTATTGGCACAACCATTCCTGGGCCCCCCTGCCCTTCATTAGAATTCTCTTGAGCAACCTGCGGTTCTGCTTCTACTTCAAAATCAAATCCTGGTATAGGTAATCCCATGCTAGAAAATTCAGATTCTGGATCAGAGCCACCTTTTGGAGCTGCTTCTCCTATTATAGTCGTCAGCTCTTCTAAGGCTGATGCTTCATCATAAATCGGTCTATCGCTGGGAATGATTGTAATTTGCTCTTCTTTTTCACCAGTAACCTCAATATTAACATCAACATCAATTACATATTTTTGATCATCAATAATCTTAGATAATGCACTAGCTATTCTAGATCGTAGATCGCTTTCTACCATCAGTTTTTGCGTTAAATAGGATGAGCTTTGTTGACCTAATAATAAGCTTAGGCCTAAAACAAAAAACCAAATGAAAGGATATATTTTATGTCCTCTCTTCATATTGTTCTCCTTTTATAATTCTTAATATACTCATAATAATCAACCATCATTTCCCACATAGCTTGTTGAGTGATGTGAAGGTTTTAAAAATGTGATTTCTATTCTTCTATTTCTACCTTTTTTTTCCGGTGTATCATTCAATTCCAAAACAGTATTTCTATCTACTTTCTGTGTTAAGTTTTGCGCTTGACCTCTTGGAACCCAATCAGCATATCCTGCAGCAACCAACCGGGTCGGGTTTACTCCCTGATCAATAACATTTCTTACCACTGCCGATCCACGCGCCGTAGATAGCTCCCAATTTGATGGAAATCGTTTTTGATATGCTTTGGGCAATACGTCGCTATCTGTGTGCCCTGCAATTTCAATTTGGAAAATTGAATTCTTAATCTCAGGTACTATTTTTTCTGATAATAATTTCTTTAGACCTGGACTTATTCCAGCGCTTCCAGATCCAAAACTAAAATCACCGCTAATCTCTAATGTAACACCTTTAGAACTAGTGGTGACTTCTACTGGTGGATCTCCCTTGCTATCCTTCATTTCAGCTTCAATTTTTTCTACCATTTCATCTAACGATGCTTTTACTTCTGATAACTTTGTAGCTTTTTTTTCAAACTTTCCCTCTAATTCTGCAGCTCCTTCTTTTTTAATTTTACTACCCAAAGATTTACCTGTAGAATTTGCCATTTCCATTATTTTTACTGGATCCATTGTAGATAATGCTGCCAAAAGAACAAAAAAGGCAAAAAGAAGCGTCATCATATCTGCAAATGTACCAAACCATCCCGGCAAACCCTCATCAACAAGGCTCATTCCTTTTACGATGCCAGCTTTAAATGCTTTTTTTTCTCCTGATGATTTAGCCATTAATTGTTATTCACCTTCTTTTTTCCATTCTGCGGGCGGTATGAAAGAATTGAGTTTTTCCCTCACAATAAGGGGGTGTTTTTTCTGATGTATCAACCGAGAGGCCTCCACCAATAAAGCCTGAAGTGTTGTATTCGCTGAAATTCTAACATTTATTTTATCCGCCATAGGTAAGAAAAATAGGTTAGCAAAAACAGCACCATAAAATGTAGTTATTAATGCTGCTGACATCCCAGGGCCCAAAGAATCCGCGCCACCTTCACCGCCAAAGCCTGATAACATAATAACTAAACCAATTAATGTTCCAACCATTCCCCAGGCAGGAGACATAACACCCATTGATTTAAACAGGTCAGCTTGAGTTTTCTCCCTTATTTCTCTGTACTCTATTCTGGTTTCTAATATTTCTGTCAATTCTTCTAATGAATATCCATCAACAACCATTTGCACTCCATCACGGAAAAAATAATTTTTAATTGCATCAACGTGCTTTTCCAAATCTGCTGCGCCTTTTCTACCAACGTCTGCAGCTTCAACAGCCTCATCAACAAGTTCTCCTAGTTTTACTTCGCCTCCCTTTAATACTGCGCCCATTGCAGCACCTAATTTTAATACATCCGAAAGAGGGAAGGCTACAGATATAGATGCAAGCATCCCTCCAAATACAATTGCAAAACTTGGACCAGAAATAAAGCCTCCCGTACTAGCACCAGCTTCAGCTGCAGCTAAAAATATACTACCAGCAATAGCTCCAAGTCCTAAAACAATACCTACTAAGGTTGCAATATCCATAGAAATCTACTCCCTAACAAAACTCGTTGTTTTTAATCTATTTTCATGTAATGCTTTTAAAATATTACGTACATCATCATACTCAGGGTCCATTCTTAAGGCAAGGTTCCAATTAATGGTTGCTCTTTGCACATCCCCAAGCTTATAGTATATAGAACCTCTTCTGGCGTACGCAAGAGCAAGATTTGGGTTTAAATCTAGTGCAGTTTCAACTTCCTGCAGTGATGCTCTATAATCTCCTCCATAAAAATATCTAAGAGATCTAGAAAGATGCCTCATAGCTTCATTCATATTTTTTTCACCAACATTACTTGATAGTTTTAATGAAGCTAGAGAATCTTCAAGAAAATTTGAACGCTGCTCCATTGCGGACAGCCTTACCATTAAATTTCTCATTTCATTATTTACCATAACTACAGAATCGCGAAGAGAACTAACTACAAAGCTTGCCATTGCTAAAGTGGAATCAAACTGATCAGAAAATTCATCATCAAAAACTGGCATATCTCCATCTGACAATAGTGGGGCGGGTCCTGATATATCTCCAAGCACACGCCTAGCTCTCCTTGGAACAGCCATATCAAATCCAATGGTTAAAGCTGGATGGCCTGGCCAATAACGAAGCTTCCAACTTGGCAGTTTATCTATGTGGGTGAACCCAATGTTTAGGCGATAATCCGAGGTAAGGGGGATGCGGAGTCCCACATTGATTCCTATACCATCAAATTCACCCACAAAATCCAAACCGCCCCATTTATTAAAGAATGGAGTGTTTAAATGAAAACCTGCAAATACTCCAGCGGGAGTACCTGTAGAATCAGCAGCTGGAAGAGAATCTTGTGCGCCAAATCCTCCAGTACCAAAACCTAGAAAAGTCTGTAAATTATATGATCCTAAACTTTTTGCGCTACTAACAACAGCAAAAAATGACAACTGTTTCGGCGATAAGCTTAAGCCGCTTTCACTTTCCGAATTTTTAAATACTATATCTTGTAATCCAATAGATACACTTATATCATTATAAGTATAAACCCTTTGTTGTAAATGAAAACCAAACTCAACGGGAGGGGTATATGTAGATACATCTAGATTGGCTAGATTAGTTGTATCTGCAGTCTGTACAGAAGAAAAGCCAACTGAAAAGTTTTTTCCAACTTCCATGTCGAAGAAAATGCCTGCTGTGCTATTAAAAGGGCTAAGATTATGGAATTCTGTTCCAAACCCAGTTCTAAATAAATAGGGGGATCTACCAACTGTACTAAATGGTATTTTCATCATAACGCCTGGTCGAGTATATGCCACTCTAGTTGCTGCAAAGGATACATCAAACAGATTAAATAGTAAGATACTAAATAAAAATATTGCTCTTATCATTGATATATTTCCGCACGCTTAATTTCCATCCGGGCAAGCTTAACATATTCACTTTTTGGATGGTTATTTACCAATTCATTAAAAATATCTAAAGACTGATCTATTTCTCCTCTTTTTCGATGCAACAATCCTTTTTTAATTAAGGCATCATCAATATGTTCTGAATTGTTCTTTTCGATAACCATATTTAGATAGATCATTGCGTTATCAATATCACCAAGTTGCTGATAAGAATCGGCCATCCAATAGATAACATTGTCCGATACATTTTTATCTGCATTTATTAAATGTAAATTTGCGAAATACTGTATTGCTAACTGAAAATTATCCTGTTGGTAAGCAAAGACACCTGACATGTAGTCTTTACTATTAAATTCTTCAACTAATTTTTCAGGTTGCTTATTATTATTTGATTTTAAAGTCGCAAGAGGTTTTGCTTGATCCTTTATTGGCGCTACCAAAGAAACTGCTGGATCAAGTTCAAGTTTACTTCCTACTTCATTTACCATATTTGGTCTTTTATTAATATCAGTGATCATATTTTTTAACAATTCATTTTCTTGCTGTAAATCAAACAGTTTTTCCTGGAATGAACTTTCTAATTTTGCAATTCGATTATTTATCCGTTCAAGGCTAGCTAACATTTCTGAAGATGCGGCCATATAAATTGCCCCACTCTTTGCCTTCTTTACTTGAAAATTAATTTCTTCGCTTGGGGATTCAACTACTCTATTATATTCTTCTTCACCCGTAGAAGGTTCAATAACTATCCCTAAATCAAGAAAAAATACCTCTGAAATTGTAGCGTTTGATTGCGCTGAAACAGAATTAAATAAAAATAAAATAATTAGTGTTCGAAAGAAAATCACTGTTATTCGTATTCCTCCCAATCTATAACATATGAGTATCCTATAAATGAACCAAATGCATGTGGAACATATAATTCAAAAGCACCCACAGAACCTGGAAGAAGAGTTGCATCTGTTGTAATTCCAGAATCAAATGTATGGTAAGTACCCCTTGCAAAAGTAGTGAGTGTTTTTGTTTCTCCGCTCCAGTTTTTACGAAAAACAAAATCCATCTTTACAAAATCTGCGCGACGTCCTCCAATGTTTTTCACTTCTCCAGTGAATATTGTGTTACCTTGATTATCTTTTTTTTCTGTTATATTTCCAACTAAAACACAGTTAGCTGCATACTTTCTACCTGCGCTTCTATTCAACGGATCAGCAGACGTGTATTTTGGTTCAGATAAGCGCGGCATTGGAGGGGGAGAATAGCTATCGCGGACTTGTTCAGGGACATACTCTTGGGTGTCTTCTGTTATAACGTTATCTATCACGCGTACAACATTATCACGCTTAATAATAAGATACCCTACTAGAGTTTCCACTTTAAGCTCTGACTCATCTTGATAAACAATTTTTCCAAAAACCGTGCTCCCATTTTTCATAATAATCTCTTTTGAATAAATGGCTAATGGGTTTACCCACATTTTGCTTAATGACTTTAAATTTTCTAGCTCTGAACTAAGATGCTTCACTTCTGCAGAAAGTTTTTTTATTTCAAAACTAAGTTCATTCATGATGTAGGTTGAACCAGCATCTGCAGGCTCTTCTTCTGCGGCAGATTCAGGCACCAAAGGACCATCGTTAATTGGGGGCGCTACTGCGGCTACACTAGGTTTTTTCTTTGGCGCATCAGCTGGCGCTTCTTCTTTTACTACATTGGCTGGGGCAGTTTGCTTTAATTCAACTTGCAGATCTTTAATGTCGTCTTCACTAACCGTAACAGAGACATTCGCTTTTCCAAGCTCCCCTCCATCTACGCGAACAAAGTATTCGCCAGATAAAACTTTTTTGAATTTGAATTTTCCACTCCCCTTTGCTTTAGTGCTCTGCACTTCAAGTTCACTATTGTCTAATAATACAACAGTTACTTTTCCGGCTTTGTCTCCATTGCTATCAAATACTTGCCCGGAAATATCATAATCTTTAGCCTCAATAAAGCCAAAGATTAAGAGATAAGATACAGCTAGAAGAATGCTATTTTTTGGTCTGTGGATTGTCATGCCAATATTCCTCGGTTTTAATTAATAAAAGCAGTCATAACATAGTTATGTCTTAATCATGCTTTTTTCTTCCCAATAATCGATTCCCACCGAAGGTAAATATATTACAGTAAACCCATGCTATCAATAGAAGATGTTAATTAATTGATTATAATAATATTTCTTATAATTAATAAAAACAGTGTTAATGAAAGTCTAAATATCAACATTGTTAATTATTTCCAGAAATTATTAAAGGTCTTTTTCTTCTTATAAGCTGCCTCTTTTGAATCTTGTGCGTCCATACGCAATTTTTCAGGCAGTATTTTATTTAATGAATCTTCATAGGCTTCGATAATTAAATCATAATCTTTGTTATCTTTTTTCTCATAAGATTTAGCTATCCAATAACTTGCAACACCATCTTCTTGATTAACCATTGATGCTTTTGAAAAAATCTCTATTGCATCCCATAGAGATGTTTTACTTCCTTTTTTGTATAATGACAGCCCCTCAAGAACTAGTAGTTCATAGCGAGCAGTTTTATTTTTTGGATCGATAGCCAAAACTTTTTTATACTCTTTTAAAGCAGTTTTTCTATCGCCAGAACTTTCTGATTTTCTTGCAATATTGATGTGAGCCGTTGATAGGATGGATACAAACTCAGGACGCCTTTCTTTACTTAACGCAAGCAAGGAGTCTTGTTTTGATACAACTTTTTCTGGTTCTGTAACAGATAGTTTTTTCAGGCTTGGCTTAGATGGAGCGCAACTATCTAATAGTATAAGAAAACATAATGCGCTGGTAAAAAAAACAGGTATTTTTGAAAAACTGAAATTATCCTTCATAAAAGAACAGGTTTTTGTTATCATAATATGTTTCATATAAATCATCCATGGAATCTATAACATAGTATCTATCTTGAATATTGCTAAAATCATATCTGGTCATAATTATTTCTTCCATATCAAAAGGTATAAACTTTGACTTTTTGGACTCTCCTTTCGCACATTGAATAACATTATTTGTTTCATTATAAGATGATATTATACCCGCACCATAAATTTCATAATCTATATCGTTTTTGATTCTACGATAATTATCAGTATCTCCGCTGTTTTTAATAACGCCGAATTCATACGTCCACCATGCAAAATTCTGTAATCGTTTCAAATTATGTGCTACTAATTCAGGCCCAAGTTTTCTTTTATCAATAATTATCTCATGACCTAGGCTACCTACATCTCCTAAAAAGTCTGCATATTCTTTATTCATTAAAAAAGGTGTATGTCCTTGAATATCATGAAAAATATCTGGTTCTGGTGTATAACCTTGATCGTTTTGTATGTCCCGGTTATGATATTTTTTATCAAATCGAGGAGATTTTCTAATAATGTCTGTTACTGGAAATTTTCGTTTAGCATTTACCTCAAAAAATAATTCTTCATCTAAGAATCCTGCAACTGGCAACAAAGTCCACCCGGTTGAATTCTCAATAATTGGTGAGATAGAATTAAAATCAGGAAAGCGATCCCGAGGGATTGGTAGAGATTTTATTCCTAGTAAATATTCTTTTGATGCATATTGATCTAATGCTAATTCTAACCTAATATATAAGTCTGACCAAATTTTATTTTCAAGATTAGTAATTAAAGAATATTTCTGATCAATGTGATACTTGTCATCCTTGCCAAAAATATATATACCTTCGATACTTTGTTCCCTAAGATTACTAAATAAGTAATCATATTTTTTATTATCTATAACCAAAAGTTTATTTACCCCTCTATAAACATCAATTTTACCTTAACCAAATATAAGTAATTGCACTATTTCTTCGGCCAAAATCTTTATCATCTGGCAATCCGCAATCAGATCTCATATCCATAGACTCTTTATCAAACATATCATAATTCTCACCAAAAATTACAGCCTTAAAGCGTCCTTTTTGATCTATTGACCATTCGCGAACTGCGTTTTTTAACGCCCCTGTTCCATGACCATGAATAATTTTAATTGCTCTTGATTTTCCTTGAAAAATAAGGATACTTACTTCGGCTTCTAAAACAGACATTGCTTTATCAAGAGCAAAGTTTTTATGTCCAATATCAATTGTAGTTAACAAAATATAAATTTTTTATAGTTATGAAATTGTAATAACAAATACATAATAATTCCAATATAATAAAAATAACTTTATTAAATATCTTAGTTATAATTTTATAATCATTAATATAATTAAGGAAAATCATTATGAGAAAAATTTTATTGGGTGAAACAGGACAAGAGGTGTCTATAATCAGTCTTGGGACATGGTCTTATGGCGGATCAAATAAACAGGGCAAAATACCTGTTGGATGGGAGGGTCAACAAGAAAATGATTCGATTAATGCTCTTAAGCATTGTTACCAATCTGGAATTAATCACTGGGATACTGCAGATGTATACGGGGATGGAAGATCAGAAAAAATTATTGGATCTCTTTGGGGTAAAATACCTAGAAATGAAATTTTTGTGGCAACAAAAGTAGGGTGGGATATAGGAAGCTATGAACATTACTATCATCCAGCACATATGAGAAAACAAATGGAAAAATCTTTGATTAATTTACAGACTGACTGTGTAGATCTTTTATACTTACACCACTGTAATTTTGGAAAAAGTGGTGAATACTTCGATGATGCAATTGAAACAATTCGTCGTTTCCAAAAAGAAGGTAAAACTAGGTTTCTTGGTTTATCTGATTGGGATTTATTTAAAATAATGAAATATATAGACAAGGTTAACCCTGACGTTGTTCAACCGTATCGTAACGTTATGGATGATAATTATATATCATCTGGATTAAAAAATTGGATAGATAAAAATAATGCAGGGGTGTGTTTTTTCTCACCTATTAAGCATGGTTTATTAACAGGGAAATATAATGAACCTGTACAATTTGGTGATGGTGATTTTCGATCTCAAATAAGTGACTTTAATGATGATACAATAATAAGAAAAATGCAGGAAAATAAAACTCTTTTAGAAGATAGGTTTTCTGATCATCCACATCCAGTTATGCGGGGCATTATTGATTCGCTATTATTGGACTCTCCTTCTGGATGTGTGTTGATTGGCCAACGAAACGTTCAGCAAGTAAAGGTCGCTACTACATTAGGTGGGGTTTTATCAAAAGAAGATGTAGATTGGGTAAAATCACTATATAATAATCCTTAATAGAAATAAGTCTAGATAAATGGACATTGTTAAATATCTAAATTATAAAATATCATTTTATAAGATTTTACTGCTGTTTTGGGGGGTTTTCTGGTTATTAAATGGTATGGATAAATTTTTCAACGGAACATTTGTCCCTAATCCTAATCCCTATGCAACAAAATCTATTATTTATAATATGGACGGAGAACAAGTATACAAGATTCAACCTGTTGAACCATATGGCTGGTTCGGTGTTAATAGAGACGCTAAAATGGTTGGGTATTTTAAAAGAATAAATTTACCGAAATGGTTAGCAATATTTTCTTTATATACAATAGCAACAATTGAATCAATATTGGGGGTTTCTTTACTGCTAGTATTGGTTTTGGGGAAAATTCATTCTGATTGGAATAGATTAAATATGAAATTAGTTATGGGTATATTTTTTGCTTTTAGTATTTTTGATATATTGTTTGGTGACCGCATGGAGCTCTGGGAGCATGGAACGTTTCTTATACTTGCTACGATCCATTATATATATTTCCTTTTTGCTATGCCAGGAGAAACATTTGATATGCTTAAAGAAGATCTATATAAAAAAACTAAAAAACAATTATCTGAATAATTTAACCGCGCAATGCATCAAAAAATAGGCCTGGCAAATGGAGTGGGCCTGGCTTTGCTTGAAAATAAGTAAATCTCCGAGATACATTATGGGCTTGTTTGTTTGTTACAAACCAAGGCGGTTTTGGAAACATATGAAACTCACCTTTTAACAAGTTTCTTGGAAATGGGGAAAAAGGGGCATAAACGACTGTCTTTTCAGGGCTATCAAATAATCGAGTGTTGTGCACTACACCATTTCCACTTTGAATATCCTCAATTGAATGTCCTGGGAAAGCCCCCCAAGTGCATTCAGATGTTAGAAAGGCTAGCGCACACCAGGTATTTACCCCAATTGAGCCATATTTAAGATCTGCAATTATATTTTCCCAATGTGGACCTAGTTGTTTAATTGTTTTTGGATGTATAATTATATTTGCTCCAAGCGTACCCCATAGCTTTTCATTACAAAATTGTATTGTGTTAATAAGATATTCTTTTGCACTAATCCCTGGTAAGGATGTTTGAGCAAGTGCGCCTACAAAGACTTCATTTTGAAACAAATATTCATTATTACTTTTATGGTCTAAATCAGGAATCAATAATCTGGAAAGCTTTTCATTTTCATCTAGATGGTCACAGTTGCCGTAGTTTTGTTTGATGCTTTCATGTCTATCTTTTGATCCTGGATAATATGCATCTCTTGCGGTGGTTTTTGAAATCGTTGATTTTACTTCTGTAAGCAAATCTTTTGACTTATCCCATTCTTCAGGTAAGATCAACACTTGTCCCGCAACACAATTAAAGCTAGCATTATGAAGTTTCTGTGTGGCGATATTCTCAGCTTGGTATTTTATATCTCCTTTTGACCAGGGCCCCGGTACAACAATAATTGGCGTTACACACCCCAGCTCTGCTGTGATTGATTTATTAATTTTCTTTTCGCCATTCTGCTTTCTTTTAACTCCTTCTTCGCCAGATCCAAAAACTATAGAATCATATGTTTTAGCCCCACCTGTAATATGAATATGATCTACTCCTTCATGATTGCATAAATATTTACCAACATCTGCACCACCAGATACTATCTGAACATAGCCTGCAGATATAAAATCCTCAAAAATCTTATCAAAAATTTCCTTTAGGTAATTATTTACAGGGTGAACTTTCAATAAAGAAACCGACTGATGTGCAAATAATCTATCTAACACATCTAATGGTGGAATGGATGATACATTTCCACCACCCAAAACCAATGATACATGACCATTCCGTGAATTTGATTTATAGATTTGTGCTATATGGTCATTGAAGTTGTTTTCATTTACACTTTTTTGCATCCATACTTCTGCTTTAATTCCACTTAATAATAAACGATGGTAGATATTGTAAGGGAAAATGTTGGCGACTAATTGACCATCTGGCCGAGATCTGATTTTTCCAATCGGGGGGTTTTCTCCATTTTCTAATGCTTTTAAAGTTCCCACCATACTCTCTACCCCATAGATAAGAGCCCATGGTCCTGATGTCCATTCTTCACCAGATAGGGGTGAATCTTTAGAAATAGATTTTGCTTGATTGGCTGCGTCTGCCCAATCTTTTGCAACTTCAACGGTTTTCGTTGTTATAGATTGAAATAAAGGTATTTTTTCAGCTATGGTTAAGTTTGACCAGCTGTCTTTATTAACCTTTAATAAATCGATCGCCTTATCTAAAACTAAATTATCCAAAATGATTAATCCTTCTCATTAAAATCTTATTTCAAAAACAACATTTTCCTAGTTTTAAAATAATTTTCAGAAGTTAATCTATAAAAATATACTCCGCTAGGAATAGAATTATGATAAGAGTTCGTTGCATCCCAGCGGATTGTATGTTCACCGGGTGTAGCTATCCCTTCATAAATAGTATTAATTAATCTACCATGTAAATCAAAAATTTCTATTCTAATCATTTGCTTTGTTGGCATAGAAAAAGAAATTGATGTTATTGGATTGAATGGGTTAGGGTAGTTTTGTGATAAGCTAAAATTAATTGGAACATTGTTTTCTTTATCATTTGATAAAATAACTAAACTAGTATCTACTAATAAATGAATATCATCGATATACCATCCGCTTGCGACTTCTGAAGCATCCGTTGAAATATGAAATCTTAGATGAACACCGGTATCAATATATTCTGTAACATTTATTTTTACAGTATCGACAAAGTTAATTCCTGATATTGAATAAATAGATTCCCAAATGCTTCCATCATCGGATATTTGTATTGTGCCAATATCATTATCCCTTAAAAAGCTACCTGTCCAGAACTGCAAATATGCGGAATTGTAATCCGATAAATCATATGGATCAATCAGGGTTAGATAGTCCGATTTATTATTTTCATAGTTCATGCTAGGGGAATCATTCATGCCATATTTGACTGCAGAATTCACAAAAGATAATCCCCAATTCTGTCCAGTGTCCCACCGCCCAACAATCTCTTCATCCCACGTAGTAAGAATTGTTTTATTAATGATTTGAAAATTTAAAGTATCCGAATATCCAATGTTGGCATTTAACGAACTATCTTTGGCCGTAGCAAAATAAAACACTTTATCATTTCCAGAAAGATTCTCCCATTCAATATTTCCTTCCCAAAAATAACCATTTAGACTCATTGGTGTAATGTGCAGCAGCTGTGGGTTAAAAGAGTAATACCAATAGAGGGATACGCTATCAACTCCAATATTATCAGTTGCCAGCACAGAAACTGTTGCAATGCCTGAGCGATCAATGAGACTAGGCAAGTTTGCTAGATCGTGTACGTCAGGTAATATCATATCTCTACCGATACTAAACCGAAATACTTCATCTGTATTGATTGGGTTTGTCCAGTTATAATAATTATTGTTGATAGAAAAATAATACTCAACTAATGCAGATTGATTTGGAGGGGAAACAGTATAATAAAATCCATCTGTTGTATCATGCATTTCTACCATATTGAATTCACCACCATTCAATCTATAATACAAAAAAGGGCTGCTGAAACCAGAGCCATCATTAAAAATGTTTACATGAAAGTAAATGCTTGATGTTGAATCTTCACTATCAGATAATGGTGTGTGATTAATAAAATTTAAATAATTAAGAGTTCTTTCTAAAAATACACTTTGAGATTCATTTACATCGTTTGGGGCTGTGGAGCTGGAATTACTTCCAAAAGTTTCGAGACCTGTTCCTGTATATACCAATCTATAATCACCCTTATAACTCAAACCCATATTTAATTCATTGCTATATGTGAATATCAAGTCCGCATCATCATGAGGTGTAAAATAGTCTGGATACTGATTTGAAGATGGGTATCCAGGTTGATATATATCAAAGCTCATTCCATTAGATATAGAATTGCCTGGCACACCCTGCGCCGATGAAGCTCCGGCGTCATCTCCTCCCCAATCAGCATGCAAATAATTATAGAAAAATGAGGTTTGAGATGAATCTCCTGGGTATTCATTTAACTCCCAACCCAAATCCTGACCAGACAAATATAAATTCCCTCCATTATCAAGATATTCCATAATGACTTCACGGTCTTCAAAATCTAAGGTTGGGAATGACCACTCAGTAAACCAAATTAAAACTGGACTGTTTTGTACCATCTGATAAGATAACGGGCCATTCATTCTATCCCATAAGGAATAAGGAATATTCATGCTGTCCAATATAGTTGTATAAAACTTTTCAGTTGACCCGCCACCATCATCATCAACAATCAGTATGGGTGTTTTTCCAATATTAATTGAAAGCTCAAAAGAGTTTAGGTTTTGACTTCCTTGTTGAATTGTAATATTAAAAACACATATCCCTACATCCGCAGAGTCGCTAATAGATAATGAAAAAGCTTGATCCAAACTAAGAGTTTCTTCTGGAAGAACATTAAGATTTAGTATTTCTCCCTCAATAATATTAATTCTAGAATCGGTGCTTGTTAAATATACATTTACATTGTCAGAACCCATAATCGAGTAATTATACAAAGAAAGATCCATATCGATTGTTTCACCTGGATCAAACGATGAATCTCCGTTACCATGCAATAAATCACTTGCTGTGAAATTTGCTAGATCCATCCGCACAGGTATTGTAGAAAACTGGCTATTATTATAGGATACAGCATTATTGGCATTAACACGCCCACTCCCTAATAGCAAAAAATACTCAGGGTTAATATCATATATATTATCTGCTGTTGCAGAAAGTCTAATTGCTAATTCGCTAACTGTTAAATCTGGAAACTGGGATTTAATTAATCCTGCTACTCCAGCAGCAACGGGAGATGCCATTGAGGTTCCAGAAAATGATGCATAATCATTATCTGGGACAGATGAGAGGATTCCAGATCCTGGAGAAGAAATATCTACTGATAAATGATACGTTGAAAAGCCGGATTTATAATCTCCTGTTGCTGTTGATGCAACGCTTAGCACTGTGGGATATGCGGCTGGATAACTTGCCTCATCTGCATCGCTATTACCTGCGGACGTAATGGATAAAGTGCCTAATTCATAAGCATATAAAAATGCATCGCGAAAATAATTGCTAAAGCCTCCACCACCATAGCTATTGTTTGTTAAGTCTGCCCCCATATCTGCAGCGTATATAATTGCTGCTGCTGCATCCCCTGATAAAGAACCATTATTATCATTTGAGAATTTTAATGGTAAAATCTTACACTTCCATCCAGGTGCTGCTACTCCAACACCATTATCCGTAACAGCAGAAGCACAGCCTGCAACGTGCGTTCCATGATCTTGGCTTCCTATTGCTGGGTTAGGATCATTATTGTTTTCTGCAAAATCCCATCCATGTACATCATCGACATAACCATTAAAATCATCGTCCACCCCATCTGTTCCATGGTATTCAACCCAGTTTGTGAAAATATTATCGGCCAAGTCTTCATGATCTAAATCCACAGCATCATCGACAATAGCTATTACGACGTTAGTGTCTCCAATGGTTCTATTCCATGCTTGACTTGCATCAATTACAGAGAGATGCCATTGGGAAGAATAATAAGGATCATTTGGAACTCTTGTTTCATATTGGATAAATCTTGGCTCAGAATAAATGACATTATTTAAATTGTAAAATTTTTCTGCTATCTTATCTGGAGAAACATTATCAGAATATCGTACTCTGTATATCCGATTAATATCGGGAAGTCGCGGGTCTAGGTTCTTTTTAAAAGGGGCCACAGAACTAATATCATGAACAGAAATCTTTGATAAAATAATGTCAATTTCTATTATTCCTGTAGTTAAAGAATTTGGTGGAATAATTTTTGTATCTGGTGATAGCTTAATTATGAATTCGTTTGGTACAAATTCGGGTTGTTGCAAGTTTTTTGCATCTATTGAAACAGATAAAATGAATATAGTAAAAATAATCTGCGATTTTTTTATCATTTTATATCTTTCTATTTTTGTAACTCTGCTTGTGCCGCTGCTAACCTAGCGATTGGAACCCGATAGGGGGAACAGCTCACATAGTCTAATCCTGTCTTATTGCAAAAATTAATACTTTCGGGATCCCCGCCATGTTCTCCGCATATACCAATTTTTAAATCATTTCGGACTGCTCTCCCTTTTTCAACACCCATTTTTACAAGCTGCCCAACTCCAGTTTGATCTAAACTTTGAAATGGGTCGTGATCTAAAATTCCTCTTTCAAGGTATTCAGGTAGGAACCCTCCTATGTCATCCCGGCTAAAACCATAAGTAGTTTGGGTTAAGTCATTTGTGCCAAAACTAAAAAACTCTGCTTTGTCAGCAATTTCGTCTGCTGTAAGAGCTGCTCTGGGTAGTTCTATCATTGTCCCAACCAAATAGGAGAAATTTTCTCCAGATTCTGATTTGACTTCTTCTGCTACTTTTCGAACAAGCGCTTCCTGATGTTCATACTCCTTATATGTACCAACTAACGGAATCATTACTTCAGGGGAAACTTCTACATTTTCTTTCATCAATTCTGCTGTTGCTTCAAATATCGCACGAGATTGCATTTCTGTTATTTCTGGATAGGCAATGCCTAGACGACATCCTCGATGTCCTAGCATTGGGTTTAATTCTTCAAGTCCTCTTATTCTGTTTTCCAACACCTCTAAAGGTATGTTTAATTCATTTCCTAGTTCTGTTTTCTGCTTATCATTTAAAGTCATAAACTCGTGAAGAGGGGGATCTAGCAATCGAATAGTTACAGGATGAGGTGACATTGCTTGTAAAATTCCTTTAAAATCTTCTCTTTGGAATGGTAATAGTTTCATAATTGCGTTTCGGCGCTTTGAAAGATCTGTGGCTATAATCATTTCTCTAATAGCAAGAATCCTTTCCGGGTCAAAAAACATATGTTCAGTACGGCAAAGACCAATACCTTTTGCTCCAAAATCTCGCGCCTGTTTTGCATCTTCAGGGCTTTCTGCATTTGCCCTAATACCAAGTCTTTTTACACTATCGGTCATTTCCATTAATACCCCATAAAACTTATTGGAACTCAAATCTGGTTCGATAAGGTTTAGCTTTCCTTTATATATTTTTCCTGTTGATCCATTTAAGGTTAGCCAATCTCCTTCTTTTATCATTTCATCATTAACAAGCATCTGATTATCCGTATAATTTATTTGTAAAGCAGAACAACCAACTATACAGCACTTTCCCCATCCTCTAGCAACTAGAGCTGCGTGTGAAGTCATGCCTCCTTTGGCTGTCAATATTGCTTTTGCAGCGTGCATTCCATGAACATCTTCAGGAGATGTTTCATTGCGCACTAAAATAACATCTAGACCTTTGTTTGCCCATTCCTCAGCAATATCTGCTGAAAACACTACTTGACCGACACCCCCACCTGGCCCAGCTGGTAATCCTTTTGCCAATAGTTCGCCTTCTTTTTCTGATGCAGGATCTACCATTGAATGCATAATCTCATCAAGTTGATTTGGTGATACACGTAAAATGGCTTCCTCATTTGAAATAAGATTTTCTGATTTCATATCACAAGCTATTCGGATAGCTGCTGCTCCATTTCTTTTACCTACTCTAGTTTGCAGCATCCATAATTTCCCATTTTGAATTGTAAACTCAATATCTTGCATATCACGATAATGTTTTTCTAGTTTTAATCTTATAGAGTCTAATTGATTATAAACCTCCGGCATTGATTCATCTAAACCGGGGAGTTTGTTCGTTTCAGCTGTTTTAGTGCTACTGTTTAAAGGATATGGTGTTCTTAACCCAGCAACCACATCTTCCCCTTGTGCATTCATAAGCCATTCTCCGTAAAATACATTTTCACCCGTTGCAGGATTTCTAGTAAATGCAACGCCCGTTGCAGAATTATCTCCCATATTTCCAAATACCATTGTCTGTACGTTAACTGCAGTTCCCCATTCATTTGGTATGTTTTCTATCCTACGATAGTTTATTGCCCTCTTACCAGACCATGATTTAAAAACAGCTGATATTCCGCCCCAAAGCTGATCGTATGGATCATCTGGGAAATCATTCCCAAGAGTTTCACTCACCTTCGCTTTAAATTTGTTGCATAGATCTTTTAAATCATCAGCTGTTAATTCTGTGTCATCTGTAACTCCTCGATCTGTTTTCATTTTATCCATTATTTCTTCTAATAATTCACGTATCCCCTGCCCAGACTTTGGTACTATCCCTTCTGACTTCTCCATAACAACATCAGAATACATTGTGATCAATCGTCGGTAAGCATCATAAACAAATCTTGGGTTATCAGTTTTCTTGATTAGTCCAGGAATAGTTTTTTCAGTTAGACCTACATTCAGCACTGTTTCCATCATGCCGGGCATTGACTGTCTTGCGCCAGACCTAATAGACACTAAAAGCGGGTTTTCCATATCTCCAAAAATTTGCTTCATAATTGCTTCAACTTTTTTAATTGCTTCTTTTACTTCTTGCTCTAGTTCATTTGGATAAACCCCATCAGTTAAGTAGTCCATACATAAATCAGTTGTAAGCGTAAATCCTGGAGGAACCGGTATGCTAAGATTTGTCATCTCTGCAAGATTAGCTCCTTTTCCGCCAAGCATATTTTTATCTTGAGCTGCACCATCAGCCTTACCATCTCCAAAGAAAAAAACGTATTTCATATAATATTCCTATTCTATTATTTTGCTTTTTGAACAAACACAAAGTTTGTTGTTCCTGCTATCCCAACTGGGACACCTCCAGTAACAACATATTTATCTTCCTTATTCAATATATTATTACCATCTATAAATTTTGCAGATACACTTGGTATATCATCTGAGTTTGAATATTCATTTATCATTTTAGATGTCACTCCCCATATAATTGATAGCTGCCGATATGTTTTTTTCACTGGGGTTAAAGCAATGATGCTAGCAGACGGTTTGTATCTTGCAATCATTCTAGGCGTGCTGCCACTATGAGTTAGAGATAAAATAATATTAATGTTCATATCGTTTGCTATTTGACAAGTTGCGTGACTTATTGCATCGGCAGTATGGTGTTCATGCCCTATTGGTTGCAATATACTATTATAATCAATAGTGTTTTCAGTTTCAATTATAACTTTTTTTAAAACCTCTATTACTTTATCAGGGAATTTGCCTACCGCTGTTTCCCCTGTTACCAATAAAGCATCGGTACCATCAAAAATTGCGTTTGCAATATCGCTTATTTCAGCCCGAGTTGGTGTCGGAGATTCAACCATAGTTTCTAAAAGTTGAGTCGCAATTATTACAGGCTTACCAGACTTGTTGGCCATTGAAATAATCTTTTTCTGTATTAATGGAACCTGCTCCTGAGGTATCTCTACGCCTAAATCTCCGCGCGCTACCATAACCCCATCAAAAGTGTCTATTATTTTATCAAGATGCTCCAGGGCTTCCCATTTTTCAATTTTCGCAATAACGGGAATAGAGGCTCCTTTATCTTTTAATATTGAATCTACAGTTTCTTTATCTTTAGCAGAACGAACAAATGATAGAGCAATCCAATCTACCTCTTCCTCAATTGCCAATAATAAATCCGTGTAATCTTGTTCTGTCAAGGGCGGCATATCAAGCGCTATGCCCGGGAAATTAACCCCTTTCCCTTTTTCCACGCTTCCTCCAATTAACGTTTTCACTTGAACTGAATTTGGGTTGATCTTTTTTAGCACCTCAAGCTGGATGCGTCCGTCATTAATTAAAATTCGTGCACCTTTTGAGACTTTTCCAAATGTGAACCCAGAAGAAACTATAATTTTTTCTTCATCTGCATCCTTATCATTTGCAATAATTATTTTGTCATTTTCATTTAGAATTAATCCATCTTTAACGCTTTTTATCCTGATCTTTGGTCCCGCTAGATCTGCAAGAATTGTTGGGTGCTGATCCTCATCTGAAGACAATTTTTTTAATTGGTTAAAAAGAAATTTTTTATCATCAACAGAGCCATGTGACATATTAATTCGGAAAGCATTTACCCCTAAATCAACCATTTTTTTCAATATAGTTTGGTTTGAACATGCTGGTCCAATAGTTGCAAGTATTTTTGTTTTATTTGGCACCATAAAATTAATTTACTGAAAAAGGAGCCGCTAATTTAAATGGTTTGATTATAACATCAAATTTTTGACCATCGTCTCTTATCATATGAAACTTTCCATGCATTACTCCAAATTCAGTCCGTAATGGACAGAAACTGGTATAATCGAAAGACTCCCCTTTTTCCAAACGTGGCTGTCGCCCAATTACCCCAGGTCCTCGTACCTCCTCTACATTCCCTTCTGCGTCTGTAATATTCCAATACCTACTTAATAACTTTGCTGGAAAATCTCCTTGATTTTGTATGGCAATATGATATGCAAAAAAGAATCTTTTTTTTAATGGATTCGATCTCTCAGATATGTATTCTGATTGAACATTTATTCTAATCCCATCATATTGTTTTTTAGACATTAATTACTGTAATAATCACAATTTATTTTTTACCTTAATCATATAGAATCTAATATTTATTAAGATCAGTATTTAATTATATAAATAGTAAAATAAATAATGAGCGAACTTATTAAAAAGATTGTAGTCACTATAATGATATTGGTTGGTGGCACAATGATCATTATCAAGTCAAACAAAGAAAAGATTGATCCAGGTTCTGCAGAGATCATGACATTTGAAATACTAGAGCATATTAAATACCTATCTTCAGATAAGCTGGAGGGGCGCTCCCCAGGTTCTGCCGGTTCAAAAAAAGCAATAAAATACATAAGCAAACATTGGGAGGCGCAGGGAGTCGCTTTAGCAGGAACAAAAAAATATCAACAATCATTCTCATATATAAACAATGTATCCCTTGGTAGTAGAAATATATTACGGGTTCGTAATTCAAAGTCTCGATATAAAATAAAAAAAGACTTTGTGCCGATTGGATGGTCAGGAAATGGAAGCATTGATGAAAAAGTTGTATTCGTTGGTTATGGATTTGACATAAATAATGACAGTTTATCATGGAATGATTATATAAATGTTAATGTGAAAAATAAGTGGGTGTTGATGTTATTAGATGGACCCGATGGCAATAGTCCGCACTCACCATACGGCTATCATAAAAAATTGTATAATAAAGTAATTGCTGCGCGAGATCATGGTGCTGGTGGAGTATTATTTGTTGCGCGCGTTGAAAAAGAAAATGAAAAACTAAAACCATTAACATATAGACAGAGCGCTTCTTCAGCTGGTTTGCCAATAATTCAAATAACGCATGAGATAGCTAATGATATAATTAATAACAATGATAAATCTGTAGCTAATTTGATTTCGATAATTGATCAAGAGCTAACCTCTTCCTCTTTTGAATTAGATAGAAAAGTTTCTGCAAGTGTAAACTTAAAATTTGAAAAAGAAATAGCAACTAATATCGTTGGATTTATTGAAGGTTCTGATCCAATTTTAAATAAAGAATATATAATTGTTGGCGCACATTATGATCACTTGGGTTATGGAGGATATATGTCAGGTTCTTTAAACCCAGATTCACTTCAAATACATAATGGAGCAGATGATAATGCATCTGGAACAGCCGGAATTCTTGAGTTAACTCATAAATTAGCAATGAATAAAAAGTTGTTAGGAAGAAGCATAATTGCTATATGCTTTGACGCTGAGGAGAAAGGACTGCTTGGGTCTAAGTTTTATTCACAAAACCCAACAAAAGATTTAGAGCAAGCTATTATTATGATAAATATGGACATGATTGGAAGATTAAATGAAAAGCCAATTACTATTGGTGGTGTTGGAAGCGCAAACTCACTCAGCAAAACTATTGATGGTATAAAACAAAATCATAAATTAAAAATTGATAAAAATATGAGTGGAATGGATTTTGGACGAAGTGATCATGCAAGCTTTTATAGGGAAGATATTCCTGTATTGTTTTTCTTTACCGGAGCTCACCAAGATTATCATAAACCATCTGATGACTGGGATAAAATTGATTATCAAGGAGAAAAAGAG
>CAYTYA010000016.1:19561-31865 GCA_964442015.1 uncultured bacterium | reverse complement strand
TTGTTGTTTTAGTTGTAGCGGCAAATGATGGGGTAATGCCTCAAACGATTGAAGCGATAAATCATGCAAAAGCTGCAACTGTTCCATTAGTTGTGGCTATTAACAAAATCGATTTACCTGATAATGACCCAGATCGTGTGAAAAGAGAGCTATCTGAGAATGATGTTCTACTCGAGGATTGGGGTGGGAAAGTTCAGGGTGTTGAAATTTCTGCTAAAGAGGGTACTGGTGTAGAAGACCTTCTACAATCTATTCTTGTTGAAGCTGAAGTTCTTGAGTTGAAAGCAAATCAAGATACTCTTGCGCGAGGTACAGTGATCGATTCTAAACTCGATAAAGGATATGGTCCTGTTGCTACAGTATTAATCCAGAAAGGAACACTAAATGTAGGTGACCCCTTTATATGCAATAATTATGCTGGTCGTGTTCGAGCAATTATGGATGAACGGGGTAATCGTATAAAACTTGCCATGCCTGCTGATGCAGTGCAAATATTAGGATTTGATCAAGTACCTCAGGCCGCAGATATTTTTTCTGTAGTAGATGATGCAAAAGACCTCAAAAGATTAGCTTCTGATCGTCAGCGTACGAAACGTGAAATTGATCAACGAAGAATAAAAGCGACTACACTAGATTCAATATCAGCAAAAATTAAAGAAGGATCAATAAAGACTTTACCTCTTGTAATTAAAGGTGATGTTGATGGTTCTATAGAAGCATTGAGTCAAACGTTGGAAAAAATTAAAAACGATGAAGTTGGTATTCAAGTTATTCACAAATCTGTCGGATTAGTTACAGAATCTGATGTTTTACTTGCAGCTGCATCTGGTGCAGTAATAATTGCTTTCCATGTCCAAGTTGATTCGAATGCGAAGTTACAAGCGAGACAGGAAGGTGTAGATATCAGGTCCTATAGTGTTATTTATAATGTTGAAGAAGAGTTAAAGTTAACATTAGAAGGTTTATTAGAGCCTGAAACAAAAGAGGAACTATTGGGTAGAGCAGTTGTATTAGAAATGTTTAAAATTCCCAAACAAGGATTTATTGCTGGTACAAGAGTAGAAGAAGGCGTTATTCATAGAGGAGATAAGGCAAGATTAATTCGTGATGATGAAGTAATACATGAAGGGTCAGTAACTTCATTAAAAAGATTTAAAGATGATGTAAAAGAAATCAAAGAAGGTATGGAATGTGGAATTGGAATAGAAGGAGCTGGAAAATTTAAAGAAAATGATATCATTGTTACTTTTGAAATACAATCAATAAAGAGAACTCTTGAATTATAATTATGCATCAACAACTCCCGTTCAAGCGGACTGATAGAGTTGGTCAGCAAATAAAGTCAATCCTTGGCGATATAGTTCTTAAACATATCAGTTTAAACCATATTGGATTTATTACCTTTACATCTGTAGATGTATCAAGAGATTTGCGTAGTGCAAAAATTTTTTATAGTGTTCTTAATCCAAAAATGAAGATTGAATTAATTGAAAATGAAATGAAAAAGTTACGAAAAGCATTTCGAAAGTATCTTGGGTTACAATTAAATACGAAAAATACTCCTGAATTAAAATTTTATATGGATGATTCACATAAATTCACTGAACAGATAGATAAATTATTTAAGGATATAGATTCAGAAGATAAATGATTATAAATATTAATAAACCTCCAGGTTGGACGTCATTTGACGTTGTAAAGAAAGTTCGTGGTATTATTAATGAAAAAAAGGTTGGTCATGCTGGTACACTTGATCCTTTTGCGACAGGTGTATTGATATTAGGGACAGGCCCTGATACAAAAAAACTATCTGATATATCATTATCAAATAAAACGTACATAGCTGACTTAACCTTGGGGATAGAAACTGATACATATGACTGTGATGGAAATACTATTTTAAAAGCAAAGATACCAGAATTATCTCAAAAAGTTGTTGAAAAAATTCTAGCATCATTTAAAGGTGTTAGTAGACAAACACCTCCTATGTATTCAGCAAAAAAGGTTAATGGAGTACGTCTTTATAAGTTAGCACGTCAGAATAAGATTGTGAAGAGAGATCCAATAGAAATTAATATCAGTGATATTCAATTAGTAAAATTGGAATCATCAACAATTACATTTCAAGTTACTTGTTCTAAGGGTACATATGTAAGAGTTTTAGGATATGATATTGCAAAAAAGCTAGGAACAGTAGGGTTTTTATCTGCATTAGAAAGAATAAGTGTCGGACCCTACAATATAACAGAATCAAAATTAATTGATGAAATTAGCATATTATGAAAATATATACTCAAATTGATCAAGTTAAAGATTGCGCAGGATGTGTGTTGACAATTGGTTCTTTTGATGGTCTCCATAGAGGTCATCAAGATATTGTAAAAACTCTCACAACTACCGCTATTGCAAAAGGTAAAAAATCAGTGTTAATCACTTTTAATCCTCATCCAAGACATATTCTTGATAAGGATAATAAACTATCTTTGATTATGTCTATAAAACAAAAGAAATCCTTGTTAAAAAAACTCGGTATTGATACGATTCTTATTATACCCTTTACGAAAGAATTTTCTAAAAGAACAGCTGAAAATTTTATGGATAATATTGTTATGAAATATTTTTCACCATCAGGGATTGTAATAGGGTACGATCATCATTTTGGACATAATAGAGAGGGTTCCCCAGAATTTTTGAAGCAGTATGCAATAAGTCGAAATATTAATATAGATATTATAAATGCTGTTGCAGATGACAAAGTTGTATTATCTAGTACTCATATTCGTGATTTAATATCAAATGGGTTTGTAAGAAGAGCCTCTTTTGAATTAGGGTGGGTTTATGGATTTTATGCAAAAGTAGTTCATGGCGCTGGTAGAGGAAAAGAATTAGAATTCCCAACTGCTAATATTGTTGCAACTGAAAAAAATCAATTAATGCCAAAAACTGGCGTATATTTGGCAAGAGGAAGAGTTAATGATGATTTTATTGTAGGAATGTGTAACTTCGGTACGCGTCCAACGTTTAATGAGAGAGAGTTGGTGATGGAGATTAATTTTTTTACATCTAGCCTGGACGACATTTATAATCGTGAGATATATATAGAATTCCTGGAAAGAATCCGTGATGAAGAAAAATTTGATAATTCGGATCAATTAGTCCGACAATTGCATCAGGATAGGAAATATTGTATGGAATTGAAAAAGAAATATGAATAAGGAGTAATATGCCTTTAAATAAAGAAGAAAAAGAAAATATTGTATCCAAATTTGGAGAAAATAATACGGATACTGGTTCATCGACTGTTCAGATTGCTTTATTAACAAGCCGAATTAGACAATTGACTGAACATGTTAACAATAATAAAAAAGATAACCATTCTCGTCGAGGTTTAGTAATGCTTGTTGGCCAACGAAAAAGACTAATGAAATATTTACGTAGAAAAGATCTGGAAAAATATGAGAAAGTGGTAAATGAATTGAATATAAGAGGATAACAAGTAAATAATATGATAAATAAAGAAATAGAAATTAATGGAAAAACATTAAAAATAAGTACAGGTCAAGTTGCAAAACAAGCTGCGGGTTCTGTAATGGTTTCCTATGGAGAAACTACATTAATCGTAGCAGTAAACGCTGCGAGAGAAATGCGTGAAGATATTGATTTTTTCCCATTGCAAGTTGAGTATAGGGAAAGACATTATGCTGGAGGAAAAATTCCAGGAGGATTTTTTAAGCGTGAAGCTAGACCTTCTGAAAGAGAAATTCTCACTTCTCGCTTAACGGATAGACCAATACGGCCTTTATTCCCAAAGTCTTTCAAATATGAAACACAAGTAATTATAACTGTTTTAACAACTGATGGAGAAAATCCTTCCGATGTACTTGCTGGCGTAGGTGCTTCTGCTGCATTAATGATATCTAATATACCATGGAATGGTCCAATAGCGACTGTTCGATTGGCAAAAGTTGATGAAGATTTTGTTGTGAATCCCACTAAGTTGCAGATGGAGGAATCTTCAATGGAATTAGTAGTATCTGGCAATAAAGATACTATTGTAATGGTTGAAGGGGAGGCAGATTTAATTGCAGAAGATGTATTTGTGAATGCCCTAAAATTTGCACATGAGGATATAAAGAAAATTATAGCCCTTCAAGAAGAGATTGCAAAAGAAGTAAACCCAGAGAAAAGAGATATACCAGAAGATAAAGCTAATGACAAGCTAAATGCGGCTGTAGATAAATCAATTGGTGATAAAATTAATGATATTATTCAGCTTGCAGATAAATCTGAAAGAGAATCTGCGACTTCACAATTGCATCAAGATACTTTAGAATCTTTAGAGGAGAAATTTCCTGAAAATGAAAAAGAAGTTAAAAAGCTTATCGATGATAAATTTAAAATAGCTTTTCGTAATAAAGTCTTGGATACTGGTGTAAGAAGTGATGGTAGAAGTACAACGGATATAAGAGATATTACTATTGATCCATCTTTTTTACCTAGGACGCATGGTTCTGTTTTATTTACAAGAGGAGAAACACAGGCGCTTGTTATAACAACTTTAGGTAGCAAAAGGGATGAGCAGATAATTGATAGTATGGATGAGGATTATAAAAAGAACTATTATCTACATTATAATTTCCCTCCATATTGTGTTGGTGAAGTTGGTCGAGTTGGATTTACAAGCAGACGTGAGGTAGGTCATGGAAATTTAGCAGAGAGGTCTTTAAAGCCTGTTATGCCTGCTTATGATGATTTCCCATATACAATACGAATTGTATCTGAAATTATGGAATCAAATGGATCATCATCAATGGCAAGTGTATGTGGTGGGTCCATTGCACTAATGGATTCAGGATGTCCTTTGAAAGAGCATGTTGCAGGAATAGCAATGGGGTTAATCCTTGATGGTGATCGTCATGCTGTTTTAAGCGATATTCTTGGCGCAGAAGATCATTTAGGTGATATGGATTTTAAAGTTGCAGGTACAAAAGATGGAATTTCAGCAATACAGCTTGATCTTAAAATTGAAGGTATCTCATTTGAGTTGTTAGAAGAGGCCTTAGAACAGGCTAGGGTAGGTAGGCTGCATATACTTGATAAAATGAATGAAGCATTGAGTGAACCAAGTGAAATTTCTGATTATGCACCAAAAATTGTATCATTTAGTATAAATCCGGAAAAGATAGGTGGCCTTATTGGACCAGGTGGTAAGACGATCAAGAAGATTATTGCTGATACTGAATGTGATGTTAATGTGGATGATGATGGTTTAGTGACTATTTCTGGTGTAGATAAAGTTCGTTTAGATGAAGCAGCAGAGATAGTGAAAGCAGTTACTCTTGACCCTGAAGTGGGTATGGAATTTGATGGGGTCGTTACTAGATTGATGACATTTGGTGCTTTTGTTGAAATCGTTCCTGGTAAAGAAGGTTTAGTGCATATTTCTGAGATGGATTGGAAAAGAACAGACAAAGTAGAAGATGTATGTAAATCTGGTGATAAAATGCGAGTAAAGCTTATTAAAGTTGATGATCAAGGTAGGCTAGATTTAAGCCGTAAAGCTTTAATGGAGAAACCTGAAGGATATGTTGAGCCCCCACCGCGTAATCGCGATGGAGGACGTGGCGGCCGCGGCGGCCGTTTTGGTGGAGGTCGTCGTGATAATAGATCTTCCAATCGGAAAAAGCGCTTCTAAAAGAAGGATTTCAATATGACTCATAATATTCCAGTCAATCAAAATTTGGTTGATATGGAGTATGCTGTTCGCGGACCAATACCACGTAGAGCAATGGATTTGCAAAGAGAAGGGCGTACGATATATGCTTGTAATATTGGAAATCCTCAAGCTCTTCAACAGAAACCAATTTCTTTTTATCGTCAAGTTATTGCACTATTAGAAGCTTCCGATAATATTCAACGTGAGCGGAATCTTGCTAAGCTTGCACAAAAACAATCCGATTTATTTGAAGAAAATGGAATTTCACTTATTCCAACAGATGTTATTGATTATAGTGAAGAATTTCTTCATAAAAGCCTTACAGGAATGGGTGCCTATACAGAAAGTCAAGGTCCTAAGTTTATTAGAGAAGCAATTTCTGACTTTATTGATATAAGAGATAAGAATGATGTTGTTTCTGATCCAGATTCAATATTTCTTACTGATGGTGCAAGTGATGCCGTAAGACGAATATTAGAATTGCTTATCACAGTACCAAATGATGGGATAATGATTCCTATACCCCAATATCCATTATACTCAGCTACAGTTAAAAGATGTGGAGGTGTTGAAGTAGGGTATTATCCCACTGAGGAAGAAGATTGGGCATTAACTCCAGATATTCTCGAAGAGGCATTTCAAAATGCCACAACAAAAGGAGTAAATGTTAAATGTATTGTTATAATTAATCCTGGTAATCCTACAGGGGCAATTCTAAATAAGAATAATATAAATGATATTGTTAATTTTGCAGAAAAATATAATTTATCAATTATTGCTGATGAGGTATATCAAGAAAATCTATATGGAGGATCGTTTGTATCAATGGCTAGTACAGTAGGATCACGCGATATTCCTTTATTTAGCCTTCATAGTATTTCAAAAGGATTTACTGGTGAATGTGGTCATAGAGGAGGGTATATGGAAATACGTAATATGCCTACTATGAAAGATTCAAATGCAAATTTATCAGAATTATTAATCAAACAAGCATCAGTTAGTCTTTGTTCAAATACAGTTGGGCAAGCTATCGTTTATATGATGGTACAACCGCCAAAAAAAGGTTCAAGTACATATAATATCTATACGGAAGAAAAAAATACCATATTAAGAGAATTAGAAACAAAAGCAGCATTAATTAAAGAAAGCTTTAAACAAATGGAAGGAATGGATTGTTTCGGGGATACGGGAGCAATGTATCTTTTTCCAAGGATTAATTCTTTACCAAAAAATATAACAGATTTTGATTATTGCATGAAATTATTAGAGGAAACTGGAATTTGTACAGTAAATGGGGAAGGTTTTGGACAGCAACCTGGAACAAATCATCTTCGGATTGCCTTTTTACCATCCGTCCAATCAATAACAAGATTTCTTCCTGAATGGATACGTTTTCATAATCGCTTTATTCAATCACCTCATTAAACATTAATTACTTTAAGAGATAATATTAAATTTCCTTTGACTTAAAGTAATTTATGCATTAATATAAAGTAACACTTTAAGTATAAGGATATGAGCTCAGACCCAAAACAAATCAAAAAATTATATTACTCAATAGGTGAAGTAAGTAAGATGACAGATCTTAAGGCATATGTTTTACGATATTGGGAAACAGAATTTAAGCAGTTAAAACCACCTAAAAATCGAGCTGGTAACCGAACATATCGTCAAAGTGATGTAGATCTTATTTTATTTATTAAGGATTTATTATATAATAAAAAGTTTACAATAGAAGGCGCTCGAACTCAGATTGCATCAAATGGAGAAGATATTAAGATTGAACAAAAGATTGATGAAGAAACTCCTGCTAAAGCGGCACCAGCAAAAAAAGAAACACTTGTAAAAATAAAACAAGAATTAGAAACGCTGCTGGAATTATTACGTAAGTAAAAATTCGGGGCGTGGCGCAGTCCGGTAGCGCACTTGGCTGGGGGTCAAGTGGTCGCTGGTTCAAATCCAGTCGCCCCGACAAATAACAACTTTGTAATATTTCAATTATGAAGCCTACAATATCATCGATTATACTTTACTTTTTCATTTTACTATTTTATGCTTGTGACGACAATGAGTCTTCACAAATATTTGAATACAAATACTTAGCATTAGGAGATAGCTATACATATGGTGAAGGTGTGTGTGAATCATGTGCTTTTCCAGTGCAATTATTAGATACATTATATACTTTCCATAATGAAGAAATAAACTTATTAAGTATTGCTCAAACTGGATGGACTACAACTAACTTAATTGATCAATTATCTATAATTAGTCCATCAAATGATTTTGACTTGGTTACGTTGCTTATTGGCGTAAATAATCAATTTCAAGGAATTCCATTTGCAGTATATCAAGAGGAGTTTCCTTATCTATTGGAAAAAGCAATTTTTCTAGCTAAGAATGATCATAATCGGGTAATTGTAATTTCCATACCAGATTATTCTTTTACACCTTTTGGACAATTCTATTCAAATACAGAAGTAGTTTCAAATGAGATTAATCAATATAACGAATTTGCATCTAATGTATGCGAACAGAAGAATGTTTATTTTGAAGATATAACGAATATTACAGTATTAGGGTTGGATCAACCTGAATTAATAGCACCAGATGGACTGCATTTAAGCGAATTAACATATAGTAAGATTGTTTATAGAATTTTTCAAAAGGCTTCCTCCTCTTTATTACAATAGTTTAATAAGTGTAATTTCTCTATCAATAAAACAATATTATAATGATTAGCCCTATAGATGTTTTTAATAGCTGGGTCTTAAACGGCAAAGATGAAGGAATGGAGAAAAACCATTCTATAGCAGTTGATTCAATGATTCAGATGCTTATTGGAAAATCAAATAAGCAATTTTCCTTCATTGACGCTGGCTGCGGTAATGGTTGGGCTATACGTAAAGTAAATTTATATGATTTATGTTCGTATTCAGTTGGTGTTGATGGTTCAAAAAACATGATAAACAAGGCGAAAAAGGTAGATCCTATAGGTAACTATATTTGTTCAGATCTTATGGAATGGAAGCCAAAAGAAAAAGTTGATTATGTGCATAGCATGGAAGTTTTATATTATTTTGAAAACCCATCAAAACTATTAAAGCATATTTATGATTTCTGGTTAAAAAAGAATGGGACATTAATAGTTGGTGTAGACTTTTATAAAGAAAATATAATTTCTCATTCCTGGCCTGAGAGCTTAAATACCACGATGACCTTGTTAAGTAAAAAAGAATGGTTTAAATGTTTTACACAATCTGGTTTTAATAATGTGGAATTATCCCAAATTAATTCAAATAATGATTTTGAAGGAACTTTAGTGATAAAAGGAAATTCATAGTAATATTATAATTATGTACAAATTTTTTCAATTTTTAATATTATTTCAATTCTTATTTGGTCAAGGTTCATCTTCTCTTAAAACATGGGAGAGTATTCTCCAGACTCCAGAGTTAATAAGTTACTTTAATGGGATTTTTAATCATTTAGGTGTAGTAATTGATGAAACTGGAGAGAGTTTTACAATCCATCATACGGGAGATGCTTTTATTTTTGAAGAAGGAATAATTAAAGACAAAGTTGATTTTATAGTACCCTTACAAGTTGAGAATATTGAAAATATGGTAAGACATTCTGAGGATGGTAAAATTAGTGAAAATGAATCATGGAGAATATTAGATGTTTTATTTACGCCAATGACACGAGTTACGCTAGAAACTCCTGTGTTGTCAGTTAATTGGAGAAGAAAATTAGCAGGTGTTGAAGACTTAACGCATGTATATTTATTGAATCCATCTGGAAAAGAAGCCTCTAGCCATACCTTAATATATGTCAAAGGACAGTGGCTTGTATTAAAAGGTTTGCATGGATCACCAAGGAGAATATATCGTATGACTCCTGCTCAATCCATTGAGTATCAAAGAGCAATATTTTCAGCGATGCAAAAAGATACACTTTGGGGTTGGTGGAAATTTGCAAAATTTTATAAAAAATGGCGTAAAACTTGTTCGGTGAATATTAATAAACCTATTTAATTTTATCATTATATTTAAAAGTTTGAAAAATGGCAGATAATAAAACAACAATTACAGATTTAAAGAAATTGGTAGATTCATTTGTTGATGAACGTGATTGGAAAAAATTCCATAGTCCAAAGAATCTTGCTATGGCATTATCTATTGAAGTATCAGAATTAATGGAGTTATTTCAATGGCTTGATTTAGAGCAAGCAAAGAAAGTTATGAAATCTGGTGAAATAAGAGAGGAAGCACTAGATGAAATTGCCGATATTTTTATATATGTATTGGCTTTTTGTAATACAAATAAAATTGATATCAGCGAAGCGTTAATAAATAAAATGAAAAAAAATGCAAAAAAGTACCCTGCTGATGAATTCAATGGACATTTTTAATTAGTAACAAAATGAAAGATATATTATATATATTATTTAAGTTAAGTTTGTAGCATATGAAAAAAATAAAAAGAAATGAACCTTGTGATTGTGGTAGTGGAAAAAAATATAAAGTTTGTCATGGAAAATTAGACAAAGGATTCAATCAACAATGGATGATAATTGCTATAATTGGTGCAATATTTTTCCTTTTCTTTTTTATTCTATCTGATTCTAGTACATCAACAACCACAAATCTTGCTCCATCACCTAGTAGAGCAGTTGGAAATGCAGGTAATCAGCAACCTGCTGGAGAAGCACCGCCAGGAAAAGTATGGTCCCCTGAGCATGGGCATTGGCATGATATTAATACAAATGTTTCCCCAACTACTTCACCTACAAACAATAGCCTTCAACAGCAACCTGCTGGAGAAGCACCGCCAGGAAAAGTATGGTCCCCTGAGCATGGGCATTGGCATGATATTCAGTAATATTTTTATTAATTAATCTTCAGAAATATCAATTGTAATTCCTAATTCATCTGCAACTAGAGCAGCAGAGTCTACTTCAGCAGAAAGCACCATACCATCTGCATCAATTAATTCTGTGATTTTTGGTGCTAATTCATTTTGAAGCTGTTCATTGCTATAGTGATCTTTCAATTGTTTACATATAGCAATTAGATGATTTTTACGACCAAAATTATCCATAGGAAGAATTGTTTGATATGCGCTTTGTAATATTTCTTGTGCTCGATCTGGTGTGTGATCAGGAAATAAAGCACTTAATGTATCTGCCCAAACTTCTTTTTCTTCCCAATCTATTTGGTTATCTGCAATTTGTAAACAAGAGAACAAATGGGTTACTAGTTCTAAAGGTGTGAGATTATTTACTGTCATAATTATTCCTTTTTCCAATCACTTGTTGGAATTGTTTTTAATGCCAACGCATGAATTTCTTTCTTTATCATATCATTTAATGCTTTATAAACAAGTTTATGTTGATCCAGTAAAGACAATCCTTCGAATGAGCTGGATACTATTTCAAGTTTAAAATGAGCTCCACCATCATGATTTTTATGATTAATATGTTTATTAGTATCATTATTAATCGATAAAAAGTCAATTTCCATTGCCTTATTTAACCGTGATTTAATTTTATTATCTAAATTCATTTAAATAAATATTAATTTAATTTACTATGTAAATTATACACCGATGGAAACCCCAAATCAAATACAACTTACGCAAAAAGATAAAGATCGCTATAAAAAAGAAATCGAAGCAATTGATGTAAATATTGAAAATTCGATTATGCAATTAATACCAGAAAAGTTAGAAGTGTTAATTAGCTCGCCACATCTAGATGATGCACAGTTGCAATTAGTCAATGATGTTGCAAAACTTTATCAGTTTATTTCTGTTTATCCAATTCAAAGTAAAGAACTAAAACAAAAAATCCTTTTTGCATTACAATACTTTGTTGATCCAGACGATGATATTCCTGATAGTATTCCTAATTTGGGTTTTATTGATGATGCTGCAGTTGTGCGATGGATTCTAGATGATATTATTGATGATAATATAAATATCATCAAAGCATAATTATTAATTTATTTATTTAATTCTTCTTCAGAAAACTGAAATTGGCATTGAGGGCACCACCAAGGCTTTCCGTAATAGGCCGGGTTATTTTCGTTTAATTGCATTGCTGACTCACATTGCGGACAGTTACGTTCTGTCCCTTTATTAGGCCATGTATAATCAGGTCTGAATTTTAATGCTGGATCAGGTGTATGGTGTCCATTCATACTATAAATTTACTGATATTATGTTAAGCTACAATAATCTTATTTGCGCATTTAAATAGATAGCCAAATCAATTCCATTACAAAAATAATGAAGGCAATTCCAACATATCTAACTACACGAGCTTGAGCTCTTGCTGCCTTTAGGTAACTATATTGATTTTGGTAATATAAAAATACTTGTTTTACTGCTCCTGGAGGTACATAAATTCGTTTTACTGCATCTGAAAACATGATATGATCTCTTACTCGCTCTGTTTCTTCAGGCGGTAAATAACTCACTTCATGGAATCCAGGTAAAACAGGAATTGGGTCTATTATTGGTGTTTCACCAATAAAAACTCCATCAATAAAAAGGGGGACACCCAAACTATCTGCTTTTATATCT
>CAYTYA010000016.1:0-19551 GCA_964442015.1 uncultured bacterium | reverse complement strand
AAATCCTGTGTATACTGCAAATCCAGAGCTTACTGTATCAACTTCTTGGGCATAAACAAATGATATTGAAGCATAAATCAAACATAATTTTGCAAAATGCATGCTCCAAATTATTCTTAGAACACTCTTGATTCAACAAGTTAATTGGTTGTATTTACCATATAGTAATTAGAATTTTCCATCAGATTATGTTGGAATTAATTTGAAATATAAAAACTACCTGATATTTTTAATGCTTATTTGCACCTTTTCTTGTGCATACTTCAATACATTTTATAATGCTGAACAATATTTTAAGAAGGCAGAAAAGATCCGATTAGAAAAAGCAGGAGAATCGATTCCCGTATCTGCTATTGATGATTATTCAAAGGTTATTGAAAAATCAAAGAGAGTTATTGATGAATTTCCTGAATCAAATTATAGGAAGGATGCTATTCTATTAATCGGAAAATCCCATTTCTATAGGCAAGAGTTCCGTTTAGCAGAAGCAATATTTCAACAATTTGATGATGAATTTGGAAGTGAATTTCCTTTTGAAAGCAGTTTTTGGAAGGCTATGGTAAAATGGAGACAAGGGAAATCACAAGCTGCGTTAGAGGATCTAAATGAAATTATAGATCTTCAGTTAATCTCGGATCAGAAGTCCATAGTATATTTATCAATTGCAGAAATTCAACTTGAATTAAACTCGGATTCTGCTGCCCTTGATAATTTGTTAAAAGGTGCAGAACTAACAACTGACACTGAGCAGAGAGGGCAAATATATTATCGTATTGCGCTACTAGCATTTAACAAAGAAGATTATGATCTAGCATTACAGGCTAATAAAAACCTTATACGATATACAACTTCTAAAAAAAGGATTGAAGAAGCAAAACTACAGATTGTTCGCATACATCGACTGTTAGGTAATTGGGATATAGTAATGTCTGAAATTAAAACAATACTGATTGATGATCGCTTTGATAGAATTCATGGAAGTTTGGAATTAGAATTAGTACAGCTTTATCAAATGAAAGGGGATCATACCTTAGCAAAAAATAGATTAGAATCTATTATCGCAGAATATCCAAGAACAGAAACTTCTGCTGAAGCATATTATATGTTGGGAGAAATTGCAATTAATGAAAATTGGGATTTAGATGATGCAGAAAAGCAATATAGTCAGGTTACGCGTGAATTTCGTAAATCACAGTATACGCCTACAGCTAATCTTCGTGTAAAACAAATCAAGTCATATAATGATTCTAAATCATCAATAACTGAATTAAGTAAAGAAATATTGACAGAAGTAAATAATGACACGACTAATTCTGATTCAATATTTATTGTTAAATCTAACAATGTTGATTCTCAAGTGAATTATGAATCTTTGGCGAATCACTATTATAATCTGGCCGAATTGGAGGCATTTCACTTTAATCGACCAAGCGATGCAATTATCAATTTTTTAATGATTGTTGATAGCTTACCAAGAACATCTCAATATAGTAAATCATTATTCACCTCTTCTTATATTGCTCATCAGCAAGATGATACAACTTTAGCGATTTTATTACGAGATTCGCTATTAAGTCAATTTCCAAGGTCTGAATATGCAGAATTTTTGCGTATGCGTTATGATATGCCTGATATAGATGGTTCATCAAATCAATTATTTCGTAAAGGTGAAATTGAATGGCAGAATAAACCAATAGATGCATTAGGCATATTTAGAACAATTCTTCAACAAGATAGAGAAAGTGACGTATCTGCGCGTTCTGCAATGTATCTTGCTGTTAAGTATGATCGTTTTTTCTCTATAGCTGATAGCGCTCTTTTCTATTATGATTGGCTTCAGAAGTATAAACCTGAAAGCGAACAAGCTTTGGCTACTGCTAATCGATATCATGAATTAAAAAACACTGTATCAATTTTAAAAGAAGTGGATTCATTGAAAGCAAGCGAAGTTGTTGATACTTCTAGTTCATTTAATAACAATGCGACTATTGATTCGACTAATGAATAAGGTGGACAATTAAAGTAGTACTTTATATCCTGTATTTATGATGAAATATTTTATAGCTGCACCATTTGGTAATTATTTAAAGTATAAATCATATTCGAATGTTTATCCTGTAACAGGTACTTGGACAATGAAATCTAGAGGAGGTTTGGTAAAAAGATTATGGAAGATTGGAACTACTCTTCGTTATAACCGAACCTATCAAGGATGGACAAATAAACTTGGTTTGCCAAATCCAGGAATTTTAGTTGGCGTTAAAAAAACTGCTTTAAATGAAATTCTTTCTATTGGTGAACTAGAGTCGGGAGATTTTAAAAAGATTGCTGAAATAGTATCTGATGAGCAATCTCTAGAAATTAACCTAAGTTGTCCAAATATTGAGAATGATAGCAAATTATCATGGGATGACACTAGTTTATTTACGAATTCATCTAAAAGAGAATTTTGCATAGTAAAAGTATCTCCATTAACTACTATTGACGAGTTGAAATTTCTTATTGAAGAAATGGGTTTTAAACAAATTCATTGTTGTAATACATTACCAGTTGAAGAAGGAGGATTGTCTGGAAAAACTTTACGCCCTTATGTTAACAAAATGATAAGTAACATTCGAGATAATTGGGGAGAATCAATCGAAATTATAGCAGGAGGTGGTGTGGAAAAGTATCAACACGTTAATGATTATCTAGCATTAGGCGCTAATCATATTTCACTAGGGACGATTTGTTTTACTCCATGGAGAGTTAAATCCCTTATAAATAAAAGAGATTAATGAAATTATTGCTAGAGTTAAATTAGGTAAATGAATAGAATATTATTTATCATATTAACTTTTATATTGTTCTCATGTACTAATTCACCTCGCTATGGGAGCTCGGTTTCTTCCAAAGGAAGAATGAATCCTAAATCATTTAAAACAATGAAACGAGTACCAAAAGTACTTACTGGTGTCAGTTCTTATTATGGAACAGATTTTCATGGAAAATTAACGGCAAATGGAGAGGTGTATGATATGTATGGATTAACTGCTGCTCATAAAACCTTACCATTAAATACAATTGTTCGTGTAACCAATCTGTCTAATAGTAAATCGTTAATATTACGAATCAATGATCGGGGTCCGTATGTAAAAGGAAGGATCTTAGATTGTTCATATGGGGCAGCAAAGAAACTAGGCTTTATTGCGCAAGGGACAACAAAAGTCAGAATTGAATTGATTGAGGTAGGCGATAATAAATACATGAAGCATAAATCAGGATCATAAATGATATATTCATCCATTATTGATAATAGAGCTAATTAGATGTATTTTCGCCTCGGTTTTCATCGCTTATCATGAATCAACTTTCAAATAATCGAACAATTATTAATGTTATCGGTATCCCTGCTATAACATATTTATTGTGGCAAGGTGGTTTTCTATTTGCTTTATTTGTTTTAGTAGTTATGATAATTGGTATCAATGAATTTTATCGCTTAACAACAACCAAAGATCAATCACCCATAAAGATATTTGGTTATATTTTTACTTTTATATTAGCTGGATATTATTTTTTGTTATCGAATATTAATGAATTTCAATTTTACACTTTTCTTTCAAATGGTGCTTCGGCTCCACTATTGACATTTTTATGTACTTCAGTTATTCTACTCTTTTTGTTTGAGATGAGAAGAAATGTTATTAATCCTACAAGAAATATTGCAATTACACTTCTTGGTGTAATGTATGTTCCATTATTATTGGGCACATTAATTGCTCTAAGAAATTTAGACTCTGAGCAAAATACAAATTTTACTATTTGCATGATTCTTTCAATATGGATTTGTGATTCTGCGGCGTATGTATTTGGGATGAAATGGGGCAAGAAAAAGATTCTTCCAAGGGTTAGTCCAAATAAATCGTGGGTGGGGTGCATTGCTGGTTTACTATCTGCAATAGTCTTTTTCTTTGCTTTAAGTTATCAAGGGTTTTTACCAGATTTATCTAATTTGGATATTGTAGCTTTAAGCATAGTAACTGGTTTTTTTGGACAGGCTGGAGATTTTGCTGAATCTTTAATTAAAAGAGATCTCGGCGTAAAAGATTCAGGAACTATATTACTAGGTCATGGAGGCGTATTGGATCGTTTTGATTCAATCATTTTTTCTAGTCCATTGACCTATGCATATTTAACCTTCATTTATTTTCCGAGAGTATCATAGTTGTGGAATTGAAATCAATATTAGCTACTGATTGCGGTAGCACTACTACAAAGGCAATACTTATTGAATTTGTTGATGGGGAGTATAGATTACGTTTTAGAGGAGAGGCACCCACTACAGTTGAAGCTCCTTTTGAAGATGTAACTAGGGGAGTTTTAAATGCAGTAATGGAAGTGGAAGAATTGTCCAGTCGAAAATTATTGGATGGGGAAAAAATAATTACTCCTCATAAAGATAATGAAGGTGTCGATATATATGTATCTACAAGTTCAGCAGGCGGGGGCCTTCAGATGATGGTTGCAGGTGTAGTTAAATCAATGAGCGGAGAAAGCGCAGAGAGGGCAGCCCTTGGTGCAGGATCTATTGTGATGGATGTTTTAGCTTCAAATGACGGTCGTAAACCTCATGAAAAAATTACTCGTATTCGACAGTTGCGTCCCGATATGATATTATTATCTGGTGGTGTTGATGGGGGCACAACTAAGCACGTGGTTGAGCTTGCAGAAATTTTAAAGGCGGCAAATCCACAGCCGAGATTAGGTAGTGATTATAAATTGCCTGTTATATATGCTGGTAATATTAAAGCGAGCGATGAAATAAGCAAAACTTTAGGAGAGCAAACAGATCTTACTATTGTAGAAAATATTCGCCCAATACTAGAGAGAGAAAACTTAAACCCAAGTCGAGATAAAATTCATGATTTATTCATGGAACACGTTATGCAACAGGCCCCGGGATATAACAAATTAATGAGTTGGACAGATGCTCCAATTATGCCGACTCCTGGTGCTGTAGGCTCTTTAATTGAAATGATTGCAGCAGAAGAAAATATTTCTGTAGTTGGTGTTGATATTGGAGGCGCAACAACAGATATATTTTCCGTATTTCAAAATCAATTTAATCGAACAGTCAGCGCCAATCTTGGAATGAGTTATTCAATTTGTAATGTTCTTGCTGAAGCTTCACTTAAAAATGTTTTACGTTGGGTTCCGCTAGATATTGATGAAAAAGAATTAACAAACCGTATAGGTAACAAAATGATTCGCCCAACAACTGTACCACAGTCTATGGAAGAATTAAAAATTGAACAAGCGATAGCAAGAGAAGCATTAAGACTATCATTTATTCAGCATAAATCTTTTGCTGTTAATCTCAAAGGTGTTCAGAAAGAAAGAACTATATCTGATGCGTTTGAGCAGTCAGATTCTGGATTATCTCTTGTTGATATGATGGAATTGGATTTACTTGTAGGATCAGGTGGGGTTCTCTCTCATGCTCCTAGAAGAGAGCAGTCAGCAAGAATGCTGATTGATTCCTTTCTTCCTGAAGGTATAACTCAATTAGCTGTAGATTCTATTTTTATGATGCCGCAACTTGGAGTTCTTGCAAATATTGATCAAAAAGATCTTGCTGAAAGTGCAAGAAAGGCTGCATTAGAAGTATTTAATAAAGATTGTTTGATTCGCTTAGGTACGTGTATAGCACCGGTGGGTAAAGCAAATTCTGGAGATGAGATTTTATCAGTTTCATTATTAATGCCAGATGGGTCAGAAAAACAAATAATATTACACCAAGGAGAGCTTTTGGCGATACCTGCAGAGTATGAACCAATTGATGCAACGCTGTGTCCAGCAAAAGGAATGGATGTTGGTGCAGGAAAGAATGAAGAAATTAATACAACTTTATATGGTGGCGTTGTCGGATTAGTTTTTGATGGTCGTGGAAGACCCTTTAATCTACCAACAGAAAATGATAAGCGTATTAGCAGTTTAAATGTTTGGAGTAATGCAATGAATGAATATCCAGATGAGGTAAAACAATAATTATGGCACATGCGTATACACCAGGATTAAAAGTATTGGAAAGTACTTCTGTTGAAAAAGAAAGAAGGCTTCCTCTTAAAGGTGAAGTTCTTGTAGATAAAGGTGCAGATGTTGTTCCAGAAAAAATTGTTGCTAGGACACATTTACCAGGAAATGTTCAAATGGTGAATGTTGCAAACCTATTAAATGTTGATGCGCAAGATGTTCCTGAATTTATGTTAATTGATACGGGAAAAAATATATCAAAAGGCGATCTGCTTGCAGAAACAAAAGGTCTTTTTGGATTATTTAAATCTGAAGTAAAGTGCCCTGTAGATGGTGTTCTTGAGTCTGTTTCAAATATTACTGGTCAGGTAGTTATTCGCGAAGCACCCATACCTGTAGAAATAGATGCTTATATGAATGGAAATGTATCAGAGGTAATGGATAAGGAAGGAGTTGTGATAAGTTCTAATGGAGTCTTTATACAAGGGATTTTTGGCATGGGTGGAGAAAATAGAGGTGATTTGCGTGTATTGGTAGATAGTCGCGAAGACGAATTAACAGAAGAGATGATTACTATCGATATGAAAGGATGTGTAATTGTAGGTGGGTCATATATAAGTCTTCAAGCATATAAAAAAGCAATCAGTATGGGAATAGCTGCAGTAGTGGTAGGTGGGTTTAACTATCATGATTTAGAAGATATTCTTGGGTATACATTAGGTGTTGCAATTACAGGTTCAGAAGATATTGGTACATCATTGATTATAACGGAAGGATATGGAAAAATACCAATGGGTGCAAGATCTTTTGATATCTTAAAAAAGTATGATGGTAATTTTACATCTGTGAATGGTGCAACACAAATAAGAGCAGGAGTGATTCGACCAGAAATAGTTATACCTTTCAATGATGTTGACAACTTAGATTCTATATCAAAGAATAACGAAGGAGGAATTACTGAAGGAAGTTTAGTTCGAGTGATAAGATCACCTTATTTTGGTCATATAGGTACGGTAACATCTTTACCTCATGAACTACAGAAAATGGAATCTGAAACGATGGTTAGAGTTGCAGAGGTAAGCATTAATAACCAAAATTTTGTAATTCCAAGAGCAAATCTAGAAATGGTAGAAACCACTTAAAATTAATTATGAATAAAAATACAAATACTGAAAAAGAGTTTATTCGTAATATAGCAGCCAGAATTCATCAGTCAGGTTTCATAACCCCGGCAGTATTTTTTTTAGAATTAACTAAACCATTATCTTTGATTGGAAGTCATGTTATGATATTTTTCGGACCTATAATTAATGCATTTATTAATACAGAAGGATACTATAAAGCTGCAGAAATATTTGAAAAACCTGAAAATGTTGAATTACTTATACAAGAAATAGAAAACTTAGAAGAAAAAATCATCCGTGTTGAAAGATAAAGAATTTTGGTTAGTTGCAGGCGGCATATCGCTTGCTTTTATAATTTATTGGCTAGCTGGCCATCCCCTTTTTAAAGAAGAGCGAATTGTCATGTTTCTTGTTATTGTAATTATGTCAGCTAATCTTATTTATTACACTAGGTTTGCTCGAAGAGGTGGAGAAATTTTTCTTCGTGCAATACCTGGATTAAAAGCCGTAGAAGAAGCTGTCGGTCGTTCAACTGAAATGGGTAAATCTGTTTTGTATGTTCCTGGGATTATGGATATGGATCAAGTTGAAACAGTAGCTGGAGTAATTATTTTGGGACATGTTTCTAAAATGACTTCCCGTTATGAAACTAGTTTAAATGTACCAGTTTCTCGATCGATAGTTATGAAAGCAGCAAGAGAAACTGTTAGGGAAGCATATACAATGGAAGGTCGTCCTGATTTATTTCAAGATGATATGGTTCATTATCTTACTGATGATCAATTTGCTTATGCTGCAGGTGTAAATGGTATTATGGTTAGAGAAAAACCAGCCGCATGTCTTTATATGGGTAAATTTTATGCTGAATCTCTAATTTTAGCTGAAACTGGAAATTCTATTGGTGCAATTCAAATAGCAGGAACAGCTTCTCAATCACAAATTCCATTTTTTGTCACAGCATGTGATTACACTCTTATTGGTGAAGAATTTTTTGCTGCAAGTGCTTATTTATCCCAATCACCTGAATTAATGGGTGGGCTCAAAGGACAGGATATGATGAAGGCTGGTGTAACAGCAACTATATTACTATCATTGCTTATTCGAATACTATTTGATCTTGGATTAATTAAATGGAATATAATATCAATATTAACGGTACAGTAAATATCTAATTATGCTTTGGAAAAGACAAATACCTATTTTAATAGCAACAGTGATTGGCTTGTCAACTTTGTTTGGCTGGTTTATCGATCATCCTACTATCGAGTCATTTGTTAATGATGATGCTACGCAATGGTATGATATTTTAGCTAGTTTTGCAATCTTCCTTGGAGCGTTGAACCTTATGAAGCTTCAAGGTAAAAAGATTCTTAAACAGCAGTCTGGTTGGCAGTATAGTATTTTTGCTATTGGTGGGTTCTTTTTTGCTATAATAGCTGGATTCATTTACAAAGGAAATGATGCAGTTGAGTGGGGTATTCATGTAACTAGTAAAGGAACTTTATTCAAATGGATGTTTGAATATATGTTTACACCATTATCTGCCACAATGTTTGCTCTTTTAGCCTTTTTTGTTGCCTCAGCTTCCTATAGGGCATTTCGAGTTCGGAATCTTGAGGCGACGCTTCTACTTGTATCGGGAATTATAATTATGGTAGGTAGAGTTCCTTTGGGAAGTAGCATATCTAGTTGGTTTATTATGTACCTCCTTGTTCTCATTGCCAGTTTAGTTGTTAACGTAAAATTCAAAGATAAAAAGATTACCTTTGGTGCCCTATTGGGTGGATTATTAATAGTAACCATTTGGGGTTCATTATTAGGTTGGCCTATTGATCAACCTAATTTGTTTTATTTACCTATTCTTCAGGATTGGATTTATAACAATCCTAATGTTGCTGGTGCTCGAGCAATCATGATTGGTATTGGTTTAGGGATATTTGCTACATCAATTCGATATATTCTTGGTTTAGAAAAATCTTATATAGGTGAATAATGGATAAATTATTTGATTTAATATTAAGAGCTGGAACAGTTGATAGAAGATGGATTTTTCTTGTTATTGGTTTAGCAGTACTTTTACCTTTATTTTTTCCTCTTGGTTTACCTATACGCGCAACAATTGCAACACAAAAAGTATATGATGCGGTCGAAGCATTGGAAGACAATTCTAAAGTTCTTGTTTCTTTTGAATATGGTCCAAGTACCAAACCTGAAATCCATCCAATGACTATTGGATTATTAAAACATTTATTTACTAATGGACACCAGGTATATGTTACATGTCTTTGGCCGGATGGGCAATTTATGGCAGAAGAGGCATTGACTGAGGTTGCAGAAGAAGAATTTAATCTTTCATATGGCGAAGACTATGTTTTATTAGGATTTCGTCCAGGTAATGAGGCTGTAGTTAAAGGAATGGTCAGTAATATTCGTAAACTATATACTACTGATGCTCGTGGAACGTTAGTAGATGATATTCCTATGATGAAGAACATTAATAAAGTTGCTGATTTTGATTTTATTTTTTCAGCTTCTGCTGGATATCCTGGTACAGTAGAGTGGGTTCAATATGCTTCAGACCCAACAGGTGTTCCAATGAGCACGGGAACAACATCTATTCAAGTGAATGACATAATGCCAATGGTTAATAGTGGCCAGGTTCAAGGTATACTTGCTGGAATGCCTGGGGCTGCTGAATATGAAGCACTAATTGGTTCACCGGGTATTGGTACAAGCGGTATGGATGCGCAATCTATTGCTCATTTAGTTATTGTACTATTTATCGTATTTGGAAATATAACATATTTTATTGAAGTACAGAGGTCAAAGAAATACTAGATGATTGGTCCCTGGATAGCTGCATTTCTTACTCTTGCGATTTTATCGTATTTATATAAAGACAATCCTTTTTATAAAGTAGCAGAACATTTATTTGTTGGTATATCTACTGGATATTGGACGTCGATGTTTTTTTGGACTCAAATACAGCCAAATTTATTTGGAAGGCTTTGGCCTGCTACCGAATATAATTCTGATTTATTATGGTACAAGTTTTATAATCTTCTCGGGGTTTTTAGTTCTATTTTTCCTGATGGGGGAATAAATAAAGGACATCATATGGAATTGCTTTATTTATTGCCATTTGCATTGGGCATAATGATGTTATTAAGTGTATCCTCCAAGCTTAGCTGGATGGCACGATGGGGTATTGCTTATACGGTAGGAATGGCGGCTGGTTTGAGAGCATATGGTTTTTTGAATTCAAATGTATTAGGACAAATCAGAGGATCTGCTTTTCAAATTTTTAATTCTGATTTGCCATTTTTTGCTCTTGTTGGTGAGAGTACTTTTAATAATTTTATCATATTAATCGGAACAATTACTGGTCTCATGTATTTTTATTTTAGTCGTGAACATACTGGAACTTTTGGAAGATTAAGTAAGCTTGGTATTTATTTTTTGATGATAAGTTTTGGTGCTTCATTTGGCTTTGCTGTAATGGGTAGAATTTCATTATTAATTGGTCGTTTTGTTGATTTAATCACTTATTCTGGTTCAGCTTATAACCATGCTACACTATGGCTCTTATTAGCAATGATTCTATTACTAGGTTATTCAGCTTTTACCGATAAGAATAATGCTTCTAAAGATGAACCCACTATTGAAAAATAGTTGAGATTGTTTACGTATATAATTGAATATTTTTATTAATAGATCTTACCTCAAGTATTCTGATCAGAATATTATATATTTGTATAATATCAATACAAAATAATGTTATGAAAGATTTACTTACACAATGCGGTATTAATGAACACAACTTTGGAAGTTGTGTTGGTGGAAAGGATTGGTTGTCCACCAAGGATGCAGGAGAGAATATTTCATATTGCCCAAGCGATGAATCTCGAATTGCAACTGTTTATGAAGCGAATGATAATGATTATGAGCATATCGTTTCAAAGGCAACTTCTGTATTTAATGAATGGCGAAAAGTACCTGCTCCTATACGAGGAGATTTGGTCAGAGAAATGGGGAACGCATTAAGAGATAAAAAAGAAGTATTAGGAAGTCTAGTATCATTAGAAATGGGAAAAATTAAAGAAGAAGGTTATGGTGAAGTACAAGAAATGATTGATATTGCAGACTTTGCTGTGGGGCAATCCCGTATGTTATATGGAAAAACAATGCACTCTGAGCGTCCAAATCACCGTATGTATGAACAGTGGCATCCTTTGGGGCCAATTGGTGTTATTAGTGCATTTAATTTTCCGGTAGCTGTTTGGGCATGGAATGCGTTTATTGCTGCTATTGCTGGGGATGTTGTTATTTGGAAGCCTTCGAGTAGTACTCCATTAACTGCTGTAGCCGTTCAGCATATTTGTAATGATGTATTAGAGCGTCAAGGGTATACTGGTATATTTAATCTGATCATAGGAAAAGGGTCGACTATTGGTGAGAAAATGCTTTCTGATAAACGGTTGCCTCTTATTTCTTTTACTGGATCTACATTAATGGGTAAACATGTAGCAGAAGTTGTATCGAAGCGGTTTGGTAAAACAATATTAGAGTTGGGTGGTAATAATGCTATATTAGTGGATGAAACCGCGGATCTAGATTTAGCAACTCCTGCAATTGTTTTTGGAGCGGTTGGCACCGCTGGCCAACGCTGTACATCTACAAGAAGAGTTATAGTGCACAATTCAGTATCGGATACACTAACAGAACGACTATTAAATGCATATCGTCAGGTAAATATTGGTGATCCTTTGGAGAATGGTACATTAATGGGTCCTCTTGTCAATCAAGGTGCAGTTGAATCCTATTTAAATGCGATTGATAGAGTGAAGCAGGCTGGAGGAGAAATTCTCTGTGGTGGGAAAATAATTGACAGAAATGGATATTTTGTTGAACCAACCATTGTAAAAGTAGAAAATCATTGGGATATAGTTCAAGAAGAGACCTTTGCACCGATTCTTTATTTAATGGAATACGATCATGTATCTCAGGCAATTGAAATGCATAACAATGTCCCGCAAGGTTTATCGTCTTCTATGTTTACAACAAATATACAAAATGCTGAGTTATTTTTATCTTATCAAGGTAGTGATTGTGGAATAGCGAATATAAATATTGGAACTTCTGGTGCTGAAATAGGAGGAGCTTTTGGAGGTGAGAAGGAAACTGGAGGAGGAAGAGAGTCTGGATCAGATTCATGGAAGCAATATATGCGCCGACAAACAAATACAATTAATTGGAGCGATGAATTACCATTAGCTCAGGGAATAAAATTTGATATTAATTAATAATTGTAAAGGATGGAGTTAAATGATTGATCCTAAAAAAGTGCATTCAATTATAGGAAAGCATATGTTGGCTGATGGAATGGAACAAGTGATAGACTTAAACAAAAGTCATGGTTCTTGGCTGGTTGATGCTCGGGATGGTAAAGAGTATTTGGATCTATTTTCAATGTTTGCTTCTATGCCTGTAGGTTATAATCATTCATATTTACTAGAAAATCAACAAAGATTGCTATCACCAACCTTGAATAAAATAACTAATTCTGATATCTATTCAACCGAGATGGCTCAGTTTGTTGACACTGTAGGATCCATTGCACAACCAGATTATTTACCTTATTCTTTTTTTGTTGAAGGTGGAGCCCTTGGTGTTGAAAATGCGTTAAAAACAGCATTTGATTGGAAGGTGCGCAAAAATATTGCTTCTGGTAAGGGAGAAAAAGGATCAAAAGTTATCCATTTTAAAGATTGTTTTCATGGTAGGACAGGATATACAATGAGTTTAACAGACTCACCAGATCCAAGAAAAACATTATATTTTCCCCAATTTGACTGGCCAAGGATTGATAATCCAAAACTACATTTTCCTCTTACAGATGAAGTGTTAGCTAATGTAAAAATATCAGAAGAAAAATCTATTGAACAGATTAAATCAGCAGTCCATAATAATCCTGATGAAATAGCCTGTTTAATTATTGAACCAATTCAAGGAGAGGGTGGCGATAATCACTTTCGCCTAGAGTTCTTTGAACAATTACGTAATCTTGCAGATGAAAATGAATTTTTACTAATATATGATGAAGTGCAAACTGGTGTTGGAGTTACTGGTAGTATGTGGGCCCATCAGCAGTTCCCAGAATCATGTCGTCCTGATATAATTAGTTTTGGTAAAAAAATGCAAATATGTGGAATATTCTGCGGAACACGTGTAGATGAAGTAGAGAATAACGTATTTCATGAGTCAAGTCGATTAAATTCTACATGGGGTGGCAATATCGCGGATATGGTTCGGATTACTATCTATCTAGAAATCATTGCCAATGAAAAACTTGTTGATAATGCTTCTGAAAATGGTAATTATTTATTGCAAAAACTTTATAATATACAAGAAGAGTATAGTAATGTAGTCAGTAATGCTCGGGGAAGTGGATTGTTTGCTGCATTCGACTTGTCAGATACTTCTACAAGAGATTCATTGGCCAATTTAATTATATCGGAAGGAGCTTTAATTCTCGGTTCAGGAAAAAAATCAATCCGTTTCCGTCCACATTTAAATATTTCTAAGGAAGAAATAGATCTTGCTGATCAGATTATCAGGAGAGCTATTGCTCGATTGTGATATCAGATTCTTACGGTACTCTTTATATTGTTTCAACACCGATAGGTAACTTAAAAGATATAACATTTCGGGCTGTTGAAATATTATCTTCCGTTTCTATGATTGCTGCAGAGGATACAAGGCATTCTAAAAAACTATTTCAGCATTATAATATCAGTACTCCATCAATTAGTTTTTTCGAACATAATCGAACAGCTCGAATACCTCAAATAATTTCAAATTTAAAAAAGGGTAATAATATAGCATTAATAAGTGATGCAGGAACTCCAGGAATAAGCGACCCCGCATATCGACTCATCCGAGAGGCAATTGCTGAAGAAATAATTGTTGAATCAATCCCAGGCCCAACCGCATTAATTGCTGGCATTGTATCTTCAGGATTGCCGACTGACCGTATTCTTTTTGAAGGGTTTTTACCTCCAAAGAAAGGGAGAAAAAAAAGACTGATGAATCTTATAGATCAAGATGCGACAATAATATTTTATGAAAGCCCTTATAGATTAATTAAAACTTTACAAGAGATTTTTGACGTGTTAGGAGATAGGCCTGCAGTTATTGCGAGAGAATTAACAAAAATGAATGAGGAAATTATTCGTGGAACTGTTTCAGATATATTGTCGTATTTTAGTAATAATAAACCACGTGGTGAATTTGTAATAATGATAGGAAAAAACGATACCAATGTCTTTTTCAAACAACGCTAAATTTATTACTTTTGAAGGAATTGATGGCTGCGGTAAATCTACGCAGGCAAGAATGTTATTAGATGTTTTAAATAAAACTCATTCTGTAGACACGATTCTTGTCCGTGAGCCTGGTGGAACAACTATTTCAGAATCTATTCGAGAAATTCTATTGGATAGCAATAGAGTTGATTTGGGAGATCGTTCTGAATCTTTACTTATGACTGCTAGTAGAGCGCAATTAACTCAAGATGTAATTATTCCTAATTTAGAATTGGGTAAATGCGTAATTGCAGATAGATACAGTGATTCAACTCTGGCGTATCAAGGAGGTGGTAGAGGGATAGATATCGATTGGTTGATTGATCTAAATAATTATGCTACCTTTGCATTGGTTCCTGATATTACATTTTTGATAGATATTAGACCAGAAGAAGCATTGCGGAGAATGGGTCAAAGTTCGGATAGGATTGAAGGAGAGGGGATTGAATTCCAAGTTCGTGTACGAAAAACATATCATGATCTTGCAGAAAAATTCCAGGATCGATATGTATTGTTGGATGGTCATAGTTCTATAAATAATATTCAAGAGAAATTGCTTAATGAAATGAAAAGAAGAGGATTAATTTCGTGAAATTCAATAGAAAATTTTCTTTACATTATTTTATATTATTTTTCTCATTGCTATCAATTAGCATTGTTTCATTTGCATTTACTAAATCAGACGTATATCGTGAGCTTGCTCGTTCACAGCGGTTAATTAATGAAGTGTATAAATCATTAATCACAAGGTATGCGGATCGCCTTGACACAGAAAAATTTACCAAAATAGTTATTAATAATATTCTTGATGATTTAGATCCTTATACAGTCTATATGGAAGAAGATGAAAAAGAAGGATTGGATTTATTAACAAAAGGAAAATATGGTGGTGTAGGAATTAACCTTGGCGTTCGCGAAAAGAAACTAACGGTTATTTCACCAATGGATAATTCGCCTGCAAAAAGAAAAGGTGTTATTTCTGGAGATATTATTGTCAAAATAGACGGGTTATTCACAAAAGAAATGTCATTAGACGATGCTGCAAAGCATATTCGAGGACCAAAAGGAACAGATGTTATACTATCAATTAAACGATTTGGAGATGAAAAATTAATCGATTTTACATTGACGAGAGATAACATAACTGTTAAAGATGTTGCCTATACTGGTATGCTTGATGATGAAACAGGATATATTCGCTTGACTCGGTTCTCAAAAAATTCAGGACCAGAAATGCGTTCAGCAATTAAAAACATTCAAACAGAAAACGCTTCACGTATTGTTATTGATTTACGTGATAATCCTGGCGGGTTATTACAATCTGCTATTGAAATATTAGATATGATAACTCCTAAGGGAAGTACTCTATTATCAACAAAAGGTCGATTACCAGAGTCCAATAAACATTATATTTCTAGAAAAGATCCCATAATCGGTGAGGATATAATGATCGCTGTTCTTATTAATGAGGGAAGCGCTTCTGCAAGTGAAATAATAGCTGGAGCAGTACAGGACCTTGATAGAGGAATAATTATAGGAACTCGATCTTTTGGAAAAGGACTGGTTCAATCTGTATATGGTCTAGATGGTAGTGGGAAGAGAAGTTTAAAGGTGACAACTGCAAAATATTATATTCCTAGCGGTAGATTAATTCAAAAGCCGGGATATATTGACGATAAAGTAATTATCAATGAAGAAGAAGAAGATAGTTTGTTTTATACAATAGGAGGAAGAAGAGTTAAAGGTGGAGGTGGGATATCTCCTGATTACGAAGTAGAAATGCCTAAAGTTACTCCCTTAGTTCTGGAATGTTGGAGAAAAGGTTTATTTTTTAATTTTGCACAAGAACGCCAACATCGATATGATACGTATGATGACGCATTAGTTGATGTAACAATTCTGGATGATTTTAAATCTTATCTTGACAACCAAGAAGTTGATGTGAATACTGATGGCGAAAAAGATTTGGAAAAGGCGAGGGAGAAAATACTTTCTTTAGATAGTACTAATATGGACTTAACGCATGCATTTGATTTTGTTGAAACATTTATTATTGATCGTGAGGCAGTATTGTATGATGAGGAAGTCGATCTTTTAAAAAGAAGGTTATATTTAGAACTGATCGGAATCATGAAAGGGTCAGAATACCGTGTTGAAGAATCAATAAAAAATGACCCTATTGTATTGAAAGCAAAAGAGATTTTAAAGGATCCAATTGCATATACTAGTTCATTTGTTCCATATCAGGAAGCGGAGACTGTCAGTAATTAATTTTTTATTTATACTTTTACTTTAGCATGCAAATCATATAATGTGAAAAATGCATTGCAAAAATCAGATTTCTCGACGAATTTCAGCTCCACTTGGGGCGATTAGCTCAGGTGGTTAGAGTGCTTGCTTGACATGCAAGAGGTCACTGGTTCAAGTCCAGTATCGCCCACAGATATTATATAGGAATATATTATAGGAATAATAAATAATACTGACTTCGGCTTATATGCAAAGAATCATCTAAGGATGATCGCCGATAACGTTTCTGACTTTGTAACGGATAATATAATTTAATTTGTATCTAATATTCATGATATTATGAGTCAAATTACCGTTACACTACCGGATAAGAGTACCCGCACGTATAACCCCGGCGTCACTCCCCATGAGATAGCAGAAAGTATTGGCGTTCGTCTTGCAGATGACGCTTTAGCTGCACAGGTTAATAGCGAATTAGTTGATCTTAACATCCCGATTAATGTGGATGCAGATGTTGCCATATTAACTGGAGACACTCCGGAAGGACATGCTGTCCTATTGCATAGCTGCGCCCATTTAATGGCACAAGCTGTAAAATCTTTTTGGCCAGATGCAAAGCTTACCATTGGACCAGCTATTGAAAATCGTTTTTATTATGATTTTGATGTTGATTTCACCTTTTCTGATGATGATTTATTAAAGATTGAAGAAAAAATGTTAGAAATATCAAAAGAAGATTTTCCTTGTATCCGAACAAATCTAACTCGAGACGAAGCTATTAATATCTTTAAAGATATGGGAGAAGATTATAAGTTAGAAATTATAGAAAGTATTGATTCAGATGAGCAATTATCATCCTATGCTCAAGGTGATTTTGTTGATCTATGCCGTGGTCCACATATTCCATCTATTGGAAAACTTAAATATTTTAAATTATTGAATATATCTGGAGCATATTGGCGCGGCGATGAAAACAACAAAATGCTGCAACGTATATATGGCACTGTATTTACATCTAAGAAAAAGCTAAACCAATACTTGAACTTTCTTGAAGAGGCGAAAAAGCGCGACCATCGAAAGCTTGGGAAAGAACTTTCTTTGTATACTTTTGATGAAGAAGTAGGTCCGGGTTTGCCCTTATGGTTACCAAATGGTACAGTGATTATGGATGAATTAGAAACCCTTGCAAAGGAAACTGAACGTATAGATGGTTTTCATCGAGTTCGTACTCCTCATCTGACAAAAGGTTCTTTGTATGAGAAATCTGGACATTTGGATCATTATCGTGATGCCATGTACCCAAGTATGGATTTGGATGGAACAGAATATTATGTGAAACCCATGAATTGCCCTCATCATCATAAGATTTATGATTCACAACCAAAAAGTTATCGTGATTTGCCAGTAAGGTTATCAGAATATGGTACTTGTTATCGGTATGAAAAATCTGGCCAGTTATTTGGTTTAATGCGCGTACGAAGTATGCAGATGAATGATGCGCATATTTACTGTACTGCTGCCCAATTCAAGGAAGAGTTTCTTGCTGTTTGCAATATGTATCTTCATTATTTTGATATTTTTGGTATTGATAAATATCAAATGCGGTTGAGCCTTCATGATCCATCTGGTTTAGGTAAAAAATATATTAATGAACCTACTCTATGGGAGCAGACAGAATCCGAAGTTCGCCAAGCTCTTATTGAGGGAAATATTGATCATGTGGAAATATCAGGGGAAGCTGCATTTTATGGTCCAAAAATAGATGTTCAAGTTTGGAGCGCTATTGGAAAAGAATTTACCCTTGCAACAAATCAAGTGGATTTTGCAATACCAAAACGATTTGGTTTAACCTATACAGATGAAGAAGGAAAAGAGCAAACTCCTTTATGTATACATCGTGCGCCTTTAAGCACACATGAGCGTTTTATTGGATTTTTAATTGAGCATTATGGCGGTGATTTCCCTTTATGGCTTGCTCCAATACAGGTTGCGATTTTGCCAATTTCTGATAAGGTGATTGATTATGCTAAAATGGTTGAAAAAACTTTATATGATGCTGGAGTTCGTGTTCAATTGAATGCGCAAGCAGAGAAAATGGGAGCTAAAATTCGTCAAGCAGAATTACAGCGAATTAATGTGATGCTTGTTGTTGGAGAAAAAGAAGCGGAAAAAAATCAAGTATCAGTTCGCAGACGCTTTCAGGGAGATTTGGGTGTCCAATCGCTCGATGAAGTCGTGAAAGAATTACATAATGAAATAATAACTAGGAGGAATACTTATCGCACTAATTGATAAAGCAAAAATAAATGAACGAATCGATGCTACAGAGGTTCGATTAATATCGGAGGATGGAGAGCAATTGGGTGTAGTCTCAATTGACGATGCAATGCAACGGGCAGATGATGTTGGTTTGGATTTGATGGAAGTATCACCAAATACAAAACCACCAGTATGTAGAATCGTGAATTTTGGAAAACTCAAGTATGAGAAAAAGAAAAAAATTCAAATAAGTAAAAAGAAACAACATGTTATAAAAGTAAAAGAAATACGATTACGACCAAAGATAGGTGATCATGATTTTGACACTAAGGTCAATAATATGGGCCGAAAGTTCCTTAAAGAAGGTTTTAAATTAAAGGTTACTATCATGTTTCGTGGTCGAGAAATTAGTCGACTCGATTTAGGAGAAGATTTATTAAATCGAGTTGCAGATGCGTTAGAGGATATTGCTGAGCCGGAAGGTAAAACAGATCTGGAAGGAAGACGTATTTCTGTATATTTCAATGCGTTATAGGAGA
>CAYTYA010000015.1:0-33562 GCA_964442015.1 uncultured bacterium | reverse complement strand
CTTACATCACCTAGCTTTCATAGTACGAAAAAAATGGTGCTCTTAAAGTAACGATTTGATGATGGATGTAATCAGGAGGAATCCATGAAAAGAAATTTTCAATCAATATTATTAATTTTTGTATTTAGCTATGCCTTAGTCGCTCAGGGCAATGTATTGCAGATTAATTCTCCAACTACAGGTGAGCTTGTATCTACTAGTTATTTGCCCATTGATTATAGTCTTGCTGGATATTTTGATATTGGTGATTCTGCTTGTACTAACTGTGATGGTTTTATTCGCGTAACATTGAATTATGCTTATGCGGGTTTGTTTAGTAGTGTTGGCCCTGATACTTTGCAAGATGTAACCAATGGTCAGTACTTACTTGGTCTAGAAGCAGTTGATCCTTATGGTGATAGTTTTGATCCTCAAATAATCGATACAGTAACGTTTACTATTGTTGGCAATCCTGAATTATGTGCACCGGGAGCTCTTACGGTATATCCTGGAGATGGTCGAAATGTTTTATCGTGGAATGAACCATTTTCAGCTTCATCTGCAAACCCATTTCCAGCAGCCCCTAATTCTGCTGATTATCATACAGGTTCCACAGATGGAAGCTCATTAACAGAATCCAGTGAAGTTAAAGGATATGGCGGACCAAGCAATAGCAGAGAATCTGGTTGGATACGTTTCAGCTTATTGGGTTTATCTCCTGCAATACAGGTCGACTCAATAGTATTTAACTATTATGTAAATGAGACGAATTGGCCTTATTGGACTGTAACGCCTGTTTCTGTTGATCCGTTAACTGCGGATGAAGCGACTCTTCATGCGGATATTAATGAAGAGGCGTCTAGTGCTTCCGATTCATATTTATATCTAAGTGAGTCTTCTACATATGCTCCAGGATTTTATTCAAACTCTCTTATTAATAATGCAACGCAAGATCTTACGGATGCTATTCAGGAAGGGTTTTTTGCTATTGGAGTTGTTGATCGGGACTTTTCAACAACTTATTATCTAGAAATTGATGGCTGGAATGATGAAAATCCTCCAAGTCTTGATGTGTATTGGTCGGCGCCAGGAGGAAGACAACATGTTTTTAATGCTCCTGCAACAAGTAATCATATCGAAAACCATTTTAGCGCTGAAGAAATTGATCAATATAAGAATGCAGTTTCTAATGGAGAATTATATCCAGAGTATCTAACTGCTATTTCAGATTATGAAGTAGAGCGATATCCATCACCTTTTTCTCGAGATGTTGGTATTGTTTGTGGAACATTTCAAAACTATAAAATCTATAATGGACAGACAAACACAGAAATAGCTACATCGGATACAAATTATTGGGTTCATAATAATTTAACAAACAACACTTCCTATTGTTATTATGTTAGTGCAGTATATAGTGAAGGAGAATCAGATACTACCGAAACGATTTGTGCTACACCGGAAACATATGTTCCCGATCCTGTGACAAATCTTGCTGCTGCGGGATTAGATGAAGAAGCTTTAATTTATTGGACATCACCAGATGCTCCTGAATATGTATATTACACAAGTTTTGAGGATTCAGCTGCAAGTGGTTTTGTTGGTGTTGGAGGCTTTCAAATTGGATCACCTGACTATGATAGTGGTCCAGATGTTGTTAGTGGTGCGAATTGTTGGGGTACGAATTTGAATGGTGTATATGATAATGCAGCTTCCGGATCATTGACTTCCCCAGTTTTTAATATTTCAGATTTATCAAACCCCATGTTACAAATTAATCACTGGTATCAAATTGAAAGTTATTGGGATGGTGGTAATGTTAAGATGTCTGCTGATAGTGGTGCTACATGGACTCTGTTATTACCTGAAGAAGATTATCCAGAAGATGCTGTTTCCACAGCGAATACAGGTATTCCCGGTGAACAAGCATATTCAGGTACTTTCAATGGAAATTTTTGGCACACAGTTCAATTTACTATTGATAGTCTGTCTGCTGCTGATACTTTGGTTCAATTTAGATTTGATTTTGGAAGCGATGGCTCCGTTCAATATGCGGGATGGTACATTGATGACTTTGCATTAATGGATAATACATCCAATCGTGATATTGATGGAGAGCTTAATCAATATAAAGTATATCAAGATGGTACATTGTTGGATTCCACATTGGAAACGAGTTATTTAGCAACGGGGTTAACAAATAATCAAGAGTATACGTTTGCTATAGCAGCTAGTTATTACCCCAATTTTGAAAGTACTTTGGAAAGTATAACAGTTACACCTACCTGGATGTATGGTGATATTTCTGGGGTTATCAGTGATCCAAATGGTAATGCATTAGATAGTGCTATTGTAAGTGTAGGATCATTATCGGACACAACAGGAATAGATGGTGCGTATATGTTGAGAGACTTAGATCCTGGATTACACAATGTTGTTGTTACACACCCTAGCTTTGATAATAATAATGCAGATGTAACTACTATTGCTCAAGAAGATGCTGTAGTTCAGAACTTTACTCTTAATCCAAAACTTGATCGTCCTGGTGGTTTGGAAGCGGATGGATTTGGTCAAAATGTATATTTGACTTGGCGGACAGCTGGGTCTATGGAAATTGGATGTGGTGATAAGCTAATTCCATCATTACCTTTTTCTGATCAAGGAACTAATCTAGGTATGGGAGATGAATGGGATGTAGCTGGAGGAGATGGTGAAGACTATACATATACTTTTTATGTTTTTGAAGATATGACAATCACGGTTGATTTATGTAGTCCAATTACTGATTATGATGCAAAATTAGAAATTTTTACTGCTGATGAATTTTGTGTGTATACCTCAACTGGTTATTATAATGATGATGGCCCTTTTGGAACGTGTCCTGATAGTCCAGCTCCATATACCCCTAGTTTTATTGAAAATGCCATGTTAACTGAAGGTGTATACTATATTGTTGTCGATGGGTATGGAGGAGATACTGGTAATTTCGAAATTTCTGTTACTGAAACAGGTGGCGGTAGAGGATTTATGACGAATCGACATATGTTAGATATTAGCCTAGAAGAGCAAAAGCTTATTAGTCGAGGTGTTAGCTCAATCGATGCAAGAACATATGTGTCAGATCTAAAAGATATTTATTTTGATAATAATTTCCAATTAGGTCTAAATAATAATTCAGATGCTAGATCGGTTTCACTAAGAACTTCTACAAGTGATAGTCTTACTGGGTATAATATATATCAAGCATTACTATCAGGTGATACATTAGCACTTGCTACGTATGGAGAGGATACTACGGCTGTAATTGCCGTTCCTGAAAACTATGTTGAATATTGTTACTATGTGAAAGCACGATGGAGTACCGATTATGGTGAGCTTGAGTCTAAAGCAACGCCAATTGCATGTACTACACCATATTTAGGCGGCGATGTTAATTCAGATGATATGGTAGATGTAAATGATTTATTATCGGTAGTTGACTTTATTTTACAAATTGAACTTCCCACGGAATTACAGTTTAGAAACTCAGATTTGAATCGTGATGATATGTTAAATGTTGCAGACATTATCATGATGATTGACATCATTTACGGATCTTCGGCCCGTACGCTAGCAAGTTCTACCGAGTCTATTGCAGAGTTGTCCATGCGTAATGGAGGTGGTACGTCTTTACTATTAGATTTAGCGTATGATGGGTTTGTTCGTGGAGTTCAATTTGATTTAACAGCTGATCTATCGGATGTAATGTTTGGTAGTCCGATGTTAAATGAGTTGCAAGAAGGAGTAATGATTAACTCTAGTACATTAGACGATGGTACAACAAGAGTGTTGGCTGTTAATTTACAGGGTGGTCTTTTATCTTTTAGCTCAGACGGTTTTATTACCATTCCTGTAACAATGAATACGGGTAGAGGAGATCATGTAAAGGTTGATATAGATGATATACAATTAATTGATCAAAATGGTGAGAGTATTCCTGTGAATGCAAAGGGTGATGGTAGTGTTGCCTTAGAATTGATTCCCATGCAATATGCATTATATCAGAACTTTCCAAATCCATTTAATCCCGTAACAGAGATTCAGTTTGATATTCCAGATATGAGTGCGGTACAATTGGTAGTATATAATTTAATGGGACAAGAAGTTCGTCGATTAGTCAATGGTGAGATCCAGGCAGGATATCATCGGATAGTATGGGACGGATTGAATGATCAAGGTGAGCCAGTAAGTACTGGTGTCTATATATATAGTCTTACATCACCTAGCTTTCATAGTACGAAAAAAATGGTGCTCTTAAAGTAACGATCATCTCTAAATAAATTAATAATTAACAACGGCCTTGAAAAAGGCCGTTTTTAATTGAAACTTTTTTGCTGTTATATCATTCTAATTATTGAAACATATTATGAATGGAGATTAGTTAATGAGAAAAAATGTAATAATTATATTTTCAATAATTTTATCAATAGGTTTTTCACAAAAGTCGATTGTCCAGCAATTTAGTAAGACATTTGCTGATGTTGCGGAAAAAGTAAACCCTGCAGTAGTTACTATTTCTACAGATAAAATAATCAAGATGGATAGATTTAATCAGTATCCATTTAATCAATTCTTTGGGTGGGATAAAAGCCCTGATCAACAACAGGAATATAGGACAAAAGCGCTTGGATCAGGTGTGATTGTCGATGCCTCAAAAGGATATATTATAACGAATAACCATGTTGTTGAAGATATGGATAAAATATCTGTCAAATTAATGGATAAGAGAATATTTGAAGCGACTATTATTGGTTCAGATCCTAAATCTGATTTAGCAGTTTTACAAATAGAAGCAGAAAATCTAACTCAAGTTGATATAGGTAATTCTGACAAATTGCGTGTAGGTGAATGGGTTATTGCGATTGGAAGTCCTTTTAGTGATAATCTCAGCCATACAGTGACAGCTGGTATTATTAGCGCCATGGGTCGAAGTGATATTATTTCAAGAGAGAATTATGAAGATTTTATACAAATTGATGCAGCAATTAATCCTGGGAACAGTGGAGGCGCGCTGGTGGATTTGAATGGTAAACTAATCGGAATAAACACAGCAATAGCGACCGGTGGATATGAACGATCAAATCGTGGTGTTGGATTTGCTATACCAACCAATATGGTCTATAAAGTTATGAATGATCTTATTGATAAAGGATATGTTGTACGAGGATGGCTCGGAGTTGCTATTCAAGAGATTGATGATGCATATGCAAAAGCATTAGGGTTAGACACTAGAGATGGTGCATTAATTAGCAATGTCGCTAATTCAAGTCCCGCAGATAATGCTGGGTTAATAACTGGTGATGTAATTTTAGAATTCAATGATGTATCCATTAATAATTCAAGCCACTTAAAGAATGTAGTTTCCTCTTCCGATCCTGGTAAACGATATAAATTGGATATTATCAGAGATGGAAGGAGAAAATCTATTTATGTAAAGCTAGGGGAGTTGCCTAATCAGCCGCAGCAAGCTTTTATAGAAACAGATGAGGCCAGCACATTAGGTATTACTGTGCAAGATCTTAATAGTTCATTACGGAAACATTATAATTTATCACCTAAAGATGATGGAGTTGTCGTTACTGAAATGGTGAAGGATAGCGAGGCATATAGATCCGGTATCCGAGAAGGTGATATAATAATAAGAGTGGGTACGAATAATGTTCGTAATTCAAACGATTTTAAGGATTTGATAAGAACAAGTAGTAGACAAAACACTGTATTATTACTTGTAAAGAGAAACGATGTTTCAAGATTTTATGCACTTGAGACCGATAATTAGTAAAATTTAGTTATCATATTTAAAATTTTCTTCTTCTAACTAATTGCGACCAAGTGGGAACGCGTCTAAATTCCCAACCAATTATATACTGAATAATTGGATATAGATAATATGTTTAAAAAGGTCGATCCCCAAGTTGATTTCATAAAACTAGAGCATTCCGTTCTTGATTTCTGGGAAAAGAATGATATCTTTAAAAAAAGAGTTGCTTTAAATAAAGGTAAGCCACCTTGGAGCTTTATTGATGGTCCAATTACTGCAAATAACCCGATGGGTGTTCATCATGCATGGGGGCGAACCATTAAAGATATGATGAACCGTTATAAAGCAATGTGCGGTTTTGATTTACGATATCAAAATGGATTTGATTGTCAGGGCCTGTGGGTTGAAGTTGAAGTCGAAAAGGAATTAGGGTTTAAATCTAAACGCGATGTGGAAGAATATGGAATAGAGAAATTTGTAAATCTTTGCAAGGATAGAGTAAAAAAATATTCTGCAATTCAAACAGAGCAATCAAAACGTTTAGGATATTGGATGGATTGGGATAACTCCTATTATACAATGTCCGATGAAAATAATTATACAATTTGGTCTATGCTTAAAAAATTGTTTGAAGATGATAAAATTTATAAAGGAATGGATGTTGTTCCATGGTCTGGTAAATCTGGCACATCTTATTCCCAAATGGAAATTATTGAAGGAAGAAAACTCGTTGCTCATGAGTCAGTATTTGTTCGATTTCCTATTGTAGATAGAGAAAATGAATATTTACTTGTATGGACAACTACTCCATGGACATTAACATCAAATGTTATGGCAGCCGTAAATGTAAATCTTGAATATGTGAAGCTACGCGCATCGGATGGTTCATTATATTATTTTGCCAAAGAAAATCTTGAGTTTCAGCGCTTAGAAAAGCAGTTTTCTGATAAGAAACAGTGGATCGAAGGTGTCCCTAAGCTTAAAACAATTTCACAAATTTTTAAAGAACGTGGTGGCTATGAGATAGAGGGGACTGTTAAAGGATCTGAACTTGTAGGTTTAAAATATTCCGGACCATTTGATGATATGGAGGCTCAGAATGAAGTAGGAGGTTATCCATTTACAGATGATAACTTGAAATCAAAGGGAATGAGTGGAGTGAATACCCATCAGGTTATTGATGCTGGTAAAGATAGTATTGGGAATGATATTGTGGTTGCAGGCGAAGGAACAGGAATAGTTCATATGGCTCCGGGTTGTGGAGATATTGATTATAAAATTGGAAAAAAAATGGGATTTATCAATATTGCACCATTGGATGCTGAGGCAAAATTCATGGAAAAATTTGGTTGGTTATCTGGTTTAGTTGCTACTGAAAAAGAAACAATTGATAAAATCATTTCTGATTTGAAAGAAAGAGGGTTTTTACTTTATTCAGAGCAATATCCGCATGTTTATCCCCATTGTTGGCGGTCCGGGGATGAATTAGTTTTTCGTATGGTTGATGAGTGGTATATAAATATGGATTGGCGTGATAGAATTAAAAAAGTAGTAGATCAAATAAACTGGATTCCTGACTGGGGAAGAGATAGAGAACACGAGTGGCTAGATAATATGGGAGACTGGATGATTTCAAAAAAAAGGTTTTGGGGTCTTGCCTTACCCATATGGGAATTTGAAGATGACACTTTTTTGGTTGTTGGATCAAAAGAGGAACTTAAAGATCTTGCGGTTCAAGGTTGGGATGAATTTGAAGGGCAAAGTCCTCATAGGCCTTGGATTGATAATATAAAAATTAAACATCCAAAATCAGGATTAATAGGAACAAGAATATTAGATGTTGGTAATCCATGGCTTGATGCGGGTATTGTTCCTTATTCTACGCTTAATTATAATGATGATAAGATGTATTGGGAAAAGTGGTTTCCTGGAGATTTTGTTGTGGAGAGCTTTCCTGGTCAATTTAGAAATTGGTTTTATTCTTTGCTTGCACTATCAACTGTTATGGAAGATAAAGCACCTTTTAAAACCCTATTAGGGCATGCATTAGTTAAAGATGAGACAGGAAGGGATATGCATAAGTCATGGGGTAATGCCATATGGTTTGATGATGCTGCTGAAGAAATTGGTGTAGACGTTATGCGATGGATGTATGCAAATCAAAACATCGAACATAATTTACTTTTTGGTTATGGTCCAGCCAATGAGGTAAGAAGGAAGTTATTGACTTTATGGAATGTATATTCATTTTTTGCAACGTATGCTACTCTTGATAAATTTTCCCCAATTGAGGCAAAAATTAAAGATAGAGATCTTACCTTACTTGACCAGTGGATATTAGCAAAATCAAATGTACTTGTAAAAGAATCTGTAAATGCTTTTGATAGTTACCGGGTAGATAAGTTTATTCAAAAATTTGAAAAGTTTTTAGATGATCTATCCAATTGGTATATCAGACGTAATAGAAGAAGATTCTGGAAATCAGAGAATGATATTGATAAAACAGCAGCATATCATACGTTATACCATGTTTTATTAACAAGCGTGAAAATTATTGCACCAATACTACCATTTATGTCTGAAAAAATTTATCAGAATTTGGTTTGCAATATTGACGATAGCTTACCGGAGAGTATTCACCTGTGTGATTATCCAGCAATAGATGATAAAAAGATAGATCAACAGATGATCGAACAAGTAGATACTATAAGAAAAATTGTGGAATTGGGTCGCTCTGCTAGGAATAAAGCTGAGTTAAAAATAAGACAACCATTAAAAGAATTATGTTTTCATTTAAGTGATAATAGCGTTGAGAAATTTGTTATAGAAAATCAAAAGATCATTCTTGAAGAATTAAATGTCAAAAAAATAAAATATGTTAAATCCACAGATAAACTTATTCGATATGAAATAAAACCTAACCTTCCATTAATTGGTCAAGATTATGGAAAGGAATTGCCAGCAATTAAAGATGCAATAATAAAAATGAATTCAGATAAAATTGTATCAGACCTTAATCAAGCTGGCGAGGTTGATATCCCATTATCTTCAAATAGTATTGTTCTTAAAAGAGATGCGTTTTTAATTAATAAAGAATCTAAAAAAGGATATACCTCAGAATCCGATGGAAATATTACAGTTGGTCTTACCACTGAATTAACGGAAAAATTGGTTCAAGAGGGGATTGCAAGAGATGTAATTCGTCACGTGCAAATTATGAGGAAAAATGCTAATTTCGCGGTTGAAGATCGTATTAATATTTATGGATCTTTTGATGGAAAAGTTGGAGATGCAATTAAAGCATATGAAGACTATTTTAAAAATGAAACATTAACAGTAAATATGATAGATGAATTTCAATCAGGTGAGCATGAAGAATCGTTTGAAATTAAAGGTACTAGTATAAAGATTGGTATAAATCGTATATAAAATTGAGAAGTAAGGTGTTGTATGGCAAAAAAATATTCTAAAACAAAATTAAAAGTTTTCAGGAATTCTATTGAAAAAAGAATGAAAGAAATAGCAACTGATATGGATGATTTACATGATGGAATTCTAGATAAGAGTTCTACTGGTGGGGGATTATCTCAAGAGTCCGTATTTAGTGTTCACATGGCCGATGCGGGTACAGATTCATTTGAACAAGAAAAAAATTATAATTTGATGAGTCGTGAAAGTGATTATTTTAAAAATCTAGAAGTAGCGCTTGAAAGAATTGATGATGGATCGTTTGGAATGTGTAATATTTGTGAAGATTTAATTCCTGAAGAACGGATGATTGAAGTTCCTAATGCGACAAAATGCGTTAAGTGTAAAGAAAAAGATAAACTTGGGTTGATTTGAAGCTATTAATAGTGAATGCTGTAATTGTAGCTATTGATCAGCTAACAAAAGCAGTTGTTCGCAACAACATGTATATTGGTGAGTCCAAACCTATCATCAATGATTTTTTTCATTTAACATATATCACAAATGATGGAATGGCTTTTGGCCTGGATTTTCCAGGAGGAAGTTTCTTATTTAATTTTGTTTCTGTATCATTGACTGTTTTTTTAGCCTGGTATTATTGGCAAGAAAGAAATAGCAATATTATACTTCGAATATCATTATTATGTATTCTCGCAGGAGCAATTGGCAATCTCATTGATAGAATCTTCTTTGGCACGGTGGTAGATTTTCTTGATTTCATGATAGGTGGATACCATTGGTATGTTTTTAATATTGCTGATTCCTCCGTAACAGTAGGAATGTTTTTATATATTTTATTTTCAATTAAATATCAATCTAAAGAAAACCTATAATCAATACTGAATAGAAAATGTTCACATTAATTGTTCCAAATAGCATCAACATGCGGTTGGACAAATATTTATCTGAAAATTTAGATCAACTTTCTCGATCTAAAATCCAAAACCTAATTAATAATGGAAAGGTTATGATTAATGGAGAACAGGAAAAATCTAGTTATAGATTAAATGGAAATGAATCCATTGATATTTATTTAGATAAAGATGAAACATCGACTGATAATCATGTTGCGCAAGAAATTCCACTTACAATAATTCATGAAGATGATGATATATTAATTATTGATAAGCAGGCCGGCCTTGTTGTGCACCCTGGTACGGGAATGAATGATAATACGTTATTGAATGGTTTACTGTATTATACTTCATCATTGTCAGATATTAATGGACCATCTAGATTAGGGATTGTTCATCGACTTGATAAAGATACATCAGGAATCATGGTGGTAGCGAAAACAAATTCTGCACACAAATATATTGCTGAACAGTTTGAAAAAAGAAATATTATAAAAAAATATATAAGTCTTACATGGGGAATTTGGGAAATAACTGAGGGAAGTATTGATAGACCTATAAAAAGAAAACGATCTGACCCAACTGTATTTACAGTAGATAAAATGGGCCGCAATGCCTTTACTAGCTACAAGGTTGAGAATTCATGGAGATATATTTCAAAAGTGCAGTTTAAACCAAAGACTGGACGAACACATCAAATTAGAGTACATTCCTCATTCATGGGTCACCCTATAATATCAGATAATAAATATGGTGGGGGTGAAAATAGAGTTAAAGGTTTTTTACCTGAAGTATCAAAGGAATTGAAAACTATTTTACAAATATTCAACCGTCAAGCTCTACATGCCTGTAGTATTGAGTTTATTCATCCAAAGACAAAGGACAATGTGAAATATATTTCACCACTACCAAATGATTTTTCAGATGCAATTGATATGTTAAGTGAAAAATATGGCTGATTCTTTTATAGACATTATAGATTCATTTTTAATTACTCTTGAAAAAGAACGCAACTTTTCATTACATACTATAAAAGCATATAAAAATGATTTAATTCGTTTTAAACTATTTTTAATCCAAGATAAAAGTAGAATTGTTTTCAAGGAAATTAATCGAAATAACATCCGAAAATTTTTGGCAGATGAATATGATAATGGATATATAAGTAAGACGGTTGCTAGGCGCTTAGCAACGTTAAAATCTTTTTTTAAGTATTTAGTAAAAGTAGAGTTGATTGAAGATAATATATCAATACATGTTCACAGCCCAAAAGTACCAAAAAAGTTGCCAAATTTTGTGGATAAAAACTTAATTGATATGCTGATGGAATCTCCGCCTTTAGATACTTGTATTGGAGTGAGAGATAGAGCTGTTTTAGAGTTATTTTATAGTACGGGAATACGTTTAAGTGAACTTGTAAATATCAATATTGGTGATTTTTATATAAATAAAAAACTTGTTCGTGTTATTGGTAAAGGAAATAAAGAACGTATGATCCCATATGGTAATTCTGCTATAAAAGCAATTGAAAATTACTTGAATATGCGCAATCTTTCCTTTAAACCTATTTTTGCAAATTTGCCTTTATTTGCCAATAAGAGTGAAAAACGTATTTCAAAACGAACTATCCAAAGAAGAATGAATAATTATATTAAACTTGTTGCAGATGGAAAGAGAGTTGGTCCCCACTTACTCAGACATACATTTGCAACTCACTTATTAGATAATGGAGCTGATATTAGAGCAGTGAAGGATCTTCTTGGCCACAGTAGTTTAAGTTCAACTCAAATTTATACGCATGTTTCCATTGAAAAGTTAAAAAAAGATTATACTCAAGCGCATCCGCATGGGTAATTTTTAATATGGAAAAAATAGGCATAAAAGGAATGGATAATTTTCACCGAAACCTAACGGTGAAGGATCTCATAGATCATATTGTTCAAAATAATGAAGGACGAACTGGTTTACGTGGTGCTGCAATGATTGATACCGGAATTTATACTGGGCGCTCACCTAACGATAAATATTTTGTGGATGAATCTTCATCTAGAGATAAGATTTGGTGGGGTCCTGTAAATAGGAAAGTTGATGAAAATGTTTTTGATGATTTGTATAAAAAAGTTGTTGATTATTATAACAAAGAGGAAAGCAACTCATATATTTTTGATGGATTTGCAGGAGCTGATAAAACCTATAGCATAAATGTTAGAATTATAGCTAAAAAGGCATGGCAGGCCCATTTTGCTAACAATATGTTTATTAGACCTAATCATGATGAATTAACAGGATTTGAACCTGATTTTACGATTATAAATGCTTCTGATGTTCAAAATGAAGATTTTCAAAAACATGGACTAAATTCAAAAACATTTGTTTTGTTTCATATTGCTCATCGTATTGCAATTATTGGTGGTACAGAATATGGTGGTGAGATGAAAAAGGGTATATTTTCAGTATTACACTATCTTCTTCCTCAGCAAGGAGTATTATCGATGCATTGTTCTGCTAATACGGATAAAAATGGAGATAATTCTGCTATCTTTTTTGGTTTGAGTGGAACAGGAAAAACAACTTTGTCTACGGACCCTGCCCGACCTCTTATAGGAGATGATGAGCATGGCTGGTCTGATGATGGAATATTTAATTTTGAAGGTGGATGTTATGCTAAAGTAATTAATCTTAACCCTGAACATGAACCTGATATTTATAATGCAATTCGTGAGGGTGCATTATTAGAAAATGTAGTCTATGATGAAGTATCTGGTCAAATTGATTTTTCGGATGATTCAAAAACACAAAATACTAGAGTATCGTATCCACTTGAACATATAGCTAATTCTCTTTTATCGCAGGGTAAGAATAGTATTGCTAGTCATCCAAAAAATATAATTTTTCTTACTTGTGACGCGTATGGTGTTTTGCCACCAGTTGCCAAATTGTCTCCTGAACAAGCAATGTATCACTTTATCAGTGGATATACAGCTAAAGTTGCTGGTACAGAAAGAGGTATATCTGAACCTGTGGCTACATTTTCCCCATGCTTTGGAGGCCCATTCTTAACATTGCATCCATTAGTATATGCAGAGTTATTAAAAGAAAAAATGAATAAATTTAATGTTCCAGCTTTTTTAGTCAATACTGGGTGGGTTGGTTCTAATGCTAGTTCTGGATCTCCTAGAATTTCACTACCTATAACCCGAAAAATTATTCATAATATTTTAGATGGCACCATTCAGTCCTGTAGCTTTGAAAAGGATCCTTTTTTTGGATTTCATATTCCTACAAAGCTTGATGATATTGATTCCAATATATTACTGCCTAATAGTATTTGGGATAATGAAAAAGATTATTTAATTGCAGCTAAAGACTTAATTAAAAAATTTCAAGATAATTTTACTCAATATGATATTGATGATGAAAGAATAAAAAACGCGGGTCCTATATATGAATAGTTATTTATTTACTATTCATGTTTTTACTATTATATTCGCGATTCTAAAAATGGGAAGGAATAGTTTTGAGTAAATATACATTCACATCTGAATCAGTTACCGAAGGTCATCCAGATAAAGTTTGTGATGCCATATCAGATGCTATAGTTGATGGTTTATTATCAGAGGATAAAGAATCTCATATTGCTTGTGAAACGTTGGCAACAAAGAATTTGGTGGTTGTTTCTGGGGAAGTCCGTTCTAAGGGAAGTATAGATTTTGAAAAAATTGTTCGAAATACATTAGAAGAGATAGGGTACACAGATAGGAATCTAGGTATGGATAATAAATCTGTTGATGTCATGATAAAAGTTCAAGAGCAGAGTACTGAAATTGCGCAAGGTGTAGATCAATCAGATGATCATGAACAAGGAGCTGGAGATCAGGGATTAATGTTTGGTTATGCTTGTAAAGAAACACCGGAATTAATGCCTATGCCAATTCATTTATCTCATAGGCTTACTGAGCTGTTATCAAAATTAAGGAAAGATGGAACTCTGCCCTGGCTTGGTCCTGATGGTAAATCTCAAGTCTCTATTGACTATATAAATGGAAGACCTGTTTCTATTTCTAAAATAGTTATAGCTACACAACATGATGACATGCTTGAAAAATTTGATACAGAGGATAAAGAACACAAGTTTGTTAAGGAACAAGTAATTGAAAAGGTAATAAATCCTGTTCTAGAAAAATCTGGATTAGAAAGCTCAGGGAGCTTTATAGTTAATGGAACTGGACGATTCGTTTTTGGAGGACCAGATGCTGATACAGGATTAACTGGGAGAAAAATTATTGTTGATACTTATGGTGGATATGCACCACATGGTGGTGGCGCCTTTTCAGGTAAAGATCCCTCAAAAGTTGATCGATCAGCTGCTTATATGGCACGTTATATAGCAAAAAATATTGTTGCTGCAGATCTAGCAGATAATTGCGAAGTTCAATTCTCATATAGTATTGGTGTTGCTGAACCTACTTCTTTTTATGTTAAGTCATTTAATACTGGAAAGATATCTGATGAAGAATTAACAATTCTTGCAAAAGAGATTTTCCCATTAAAGCCTGGAGATATAATTTCTCATTTAGATCTTAAATATCCCCGATATAGGCAAACGGCATCCTATGGTCATTTTGGTAGGGAAGATGATTTGTTTACTTGGGAAAGAGTTGATATGGTAGATAAATTAACATCTGCTTTTAATGAAAGGAATATTTAATGGAAACTTTAACAAATATTAAACGAATTGTTGAAGATATCGATTATAAAGTTGCGGATTTAAGTCTTGCAAAAGATGGTCGTAAAGCTTTAGATATTGCAGAAAAAGAGATGCCAGGTTTGATGGCTACTAGAAAAAAATATGGATCAGAAAAACCATTATCAGGTAAAAAACTTACTGGATCTCTCCATATGACAGTTGAAACAGCAGTGTTAATTGAAACGTTAGTAGAACTGGGCGCTGATGTGCGATGGGCAAGTTGTAATATTTTTTCAACACAAGACCATGCAGCTGCTTGTATAGCTGAATCTGGAACACCTGTTTATGCTTGGAAAGGGGAAAGTCTGGAAGAATATTGGTGGTGTACTTTACAAGCATTGACTTTTAATGGAAATGAAGGCCCTGATCTTATTGTAGATGATGGTGGAGACGCAACGCTATTAATCCATAAAGGATATGAATTAGAAGAATATTTCGCGAAGAATAATAGTGTACCTGAAATTACTACAACTGTAAAAGAAGAGCAGATCATTGAGAGCTTACTTCGCGAGGTATTAGATAAAGATCCGATGTATTGGCATAAAGTAGCAAAAAATATTATTGGAGTTTCCGAAGAAACAACTACTGGAGTTCATCGTCTAGAACAAATGTCCAAAGATCAAACATTATTATTTCCTGCTTATAATGTAAATGATTCTGTTACAAAATCTAAGTTTGATAATATATATGGCTGCAGAGAATCTTTAGCAGATGGTTTAAAACGTTCAATGGATGTTATGGTAGCAGGAAAAACGGTTTTGATATGTGGTTATGGTGATGTTGGTAAAGGATGTGCTCAATCTATGAGAGGATATGGTGCAAGAGTTCTCATTACTGAAATTGATCCTATATGTGCTCTTCAAGCTGCTATGGAAGGGTATGAGGTAGTTACAATGGATCAAGCTATTCCAGAAACAAATATTTATGTTACTACTACTGGAAATCGTGATGTAATCACTTTAGATCATATGAAAAAAATGAATGATCAAGCAATTGTTTGCAATATTGGTCATTTTGATAATGAAATTCAAGTTGAAAGATTGAATGAAGCATCTAATATTCAAAGAGATACTATTAAACCTCAGGTAGACCGATATACATTTGATGATGGTCGTTCATTATTTCTACTTGCTGAAGGACGATTAATGAATCTTGGTTGTGCAACTGGCCACCCTAGCTTTGTAATGTCAAATTCTTTCACTAATCAAGTGCTAGCTCAGATAGCTTTGGCAAAAGAAAAACCCGAGCTTGGTGTATACATGCTTCCTAAAGAGTTAGATGAGGAAGTTGCACGTTTACACCTTGAACATCTTGGCGTTACACTAACTGAACTATCTGATGAACAGGCTGATTACATTGGTGTATCAAAATCGGGTCCATATAAGCCTGATCATTATAGATATTAATTAATAGGTATAAAACCCTGGTTTCAATCAGGGTTTTTTTTTGTGGTAAAGCTCATGAAAATTGGAGAATTTCCAGTGGCTTTAGCCGATTATAAATGGAACGAGATTACCTCAGCAGTTTACTGAATCTCTTTCGCAGGCGAATAAGTAAGATTTTCGTTTGGTTGCTTATCTTCGTTTTTTCGTCATGTGATTTTGATAGTCCAAGCAATTTTGTAGTTCCCACGTGGTTTATTGATATAAAACTCCCTTTAGTATCTAAAACCTTTCCAATGGGCAATCTTGTTGATACGACAAATTTTATATATCCCACTGATGATTCTGCTGGATTTCAACTTATATTTAAAGGAGATATTGAGCCGCCAGTAGGTACAGAAGAAACAGATTTATATGTACCGTTTGAAGGAGGATATATAGAGCAAGAAATTCCACCTGATCCGATTGCTGGTATTGATGGAAGCGCAATCCCAATACCTCCAGTTACTTTGCCAATTGATCTAAGTTCACTAGTCTTATATAATCAACCTGTATATCCTGATACGCAGATAATAACTATTGGGGGCATTACTGATACAAATCGTTTTCAATTACCATTACAAGATACTGTTATAATGTTTGGTAGTGCATACAATAGATACTTTGTTAATCCAGTGAATCAGGTATTATCTGCAATATTAGATTCTTTAAATGGCTTGGAGCCCATCTCTCTTGGTTTATCATCGTTAATATCAGGTGTAGAGCCACAAGTTATTTCAAGTGTTGATTCTCTTATCATATCTGGCAGTGACGCAAGCCCAAGCTATTTCTCATCTTATTTCCAAAATAGGGGGTACCCAACTAATCTAGTTAGTCCATATGCCAGATTTATAGGTGGAAATGAATCCTTGAATGATACGATAGTAGATCATGATACTACTGCAGTTCCATCAAACTATATTTTTCAAACCTATAGTGATTTATCAGGAGAAGGTCTAACAGAGAATTTAAAAATTACTACTAGTTTTCAACTAGAGACAGTGCACCCTGATAGTCTTATTACTTTATATCCAGAGATTAGTGATTCTATGTATATAAAATCTAATCTTGTTTTTAATATATCTGGAATTGATAGTGCAAAGGTAACTATTGATTCTGTGAATTTGGATTTAACGGAACAATTGGAAGCTATAAAAAGTCAATTAAGTTTTGGAGGTAATTTACCAGAAGTAGAGGGGACAACTTTGGAAATAAAAAGTGCCCTCATGGAATCATCAGGTATACCAATCACTGCAAATAAATTTACCGTTTCCGATCTTCAAAGTACATTCCCGTGGAATATGAAATTTTATTTAAATATTCCAAATTTTGTACCTCCATCAGATGGGGAACCTGTTCTGATTGATCGTATACTTAAAAATACTGATGATCCATATGATAAAGAGATCCTCTTAAGAGGACATACTCTGCAGTCAACGGACCCAGACTCTGCAATTGGCTCATTAGAATTGGATTTACAAGTTATTATACCTACTCAAAAAGCCACAATTCCGCTTGATAATACATCTCTAGGTGGCTTTGGTGTCACAATTCGATTTGGGTCACTTTATTTTAATGAGTTAAGAGCATTTATTTTTAAAGAATTAACTGCTGATACGATGGATATTGCTGGATATCCATCGGAGATGTCTGGTATTGGTTTTCCTGGATTAAAATTTGAGTTTGAATTAATTAATGAAATAAATATTCCTTTAATAATAGATATAAATATGATAGGGACAACACCTTCCGGAGAATCAGTAATTACCAGATTGCAGGCAGATATTGCCACTCCAGATTATTTTGCTCAAAATCATAGTATTTCTACAGATTCTGTTAAAACAATTATTCGTTGGGATAAGAATGGAACTACTATTTATAAGTATGATTCTCCTGATAATTGGACAGTTGTTGATAGCGCAAGTACACCTCCCAATCCTGGTGAATTTTCAATTATTGATTTTTTTGCTTCAATGCCTTTGTCTGCGGTTGCGGAAACTAATGTTAGACTAGATGGCACAGGAGGTATTTCAGCAAGCGCTAAAAAAATAGGTGGATCATTTAATATAACCATTCCATTTGAAGTAACAATGAATGCACCTCCTTTTGTTCCTCCAACAGGAATATCAAAATTAGAAGAGTTTGACCATGATACTAGAAACAAAATACGTCATTCTTTGATCCACTCTGAAATAACAACAAATGTTATAAATAGTTTGCCAGTAGGTGGAGACTTTGCCATTCTACTTTCTGATCAACCATATTTTCCTAAAGATATCACAATAGATGCATTAAATGCTTTTCGTGATACTATGATAACAAAATATAATTGGGACTCTACGGATGTATTATACATTGTTGATAATTGTGATAGTTTGAGTCCTGCGAAAGGTGATATTTATTCATTTAATGTTATGAGTGATTCCAGTCAATGCGTTAATGAAATGAAATATCTTGTAAAGAAATCTGTTGGTTCTGCTGTTGATACTGTTATCTCATATGTTGATACACTATTTCGTGTTCTCTTACCTAGTCCTCAAGAATATTACTCGGATACTTCAGCTGTTGGTCATCCAGGACAAGTTTCAGTCCCTGGTATTATTTCCTATACAAGTATCATTGATACTGGTAGAATTTTTCTCCTTACTGATTATGGAAGTCATTATACAGTTCCAAGATTTTCATTTAATCAAACAGGAGATCAATCAGTTTTCTTTTCAAAGTATGATGAGATTGATATAAAGTCATTTATAACATTTAGAGTAGCAAGTTCTGGAGTACTGGGGAAAACAGAAAATGATATTGTATTACTTTATCCAAATGGTGGTGAAACTTTGTTTGCTGGAACTGATTATATGATTCGATGGAAAACCTATGGAGAGGTAAGTAATATAAATATTCATTATGCCATAGGGGCAAATGCAACTGATGATCAGTGGCAAGAGATTGAATCAAATATTTCAAATATTGATTCTTTGGCGTGGACTCCTAGTATTATTGCTGATAGTATTCGAATAAGAATTCAAGATTCTAATTCAGAGTTAAATGATATTAGTGGATGGTATTTTTCAATATCTGGAGGTCAGAACTTTAGATATTCATCCCCAATTAATTTATTATTAAATAATACAAAAATAAATAACACTGAAACCATGCGTAAATGAAAAAAGTTTTTTATTTATTATTAGTCTTCTTTATTTATCACAGCTCTATAATGGGTCAAGTAAAAAGAGATCCTCGCGCCATAGCAATGGCAAATGCATACACAACGATTGCAGATGGTTTTTTTGCTGTTGGATATAATCCAGCAATGATTGCTTATCAACAAGACAAACCATTTATGTTGCAAGTTATTGGATTTGATATGGGATTTGCAGGAAATTTTCTTTCATTACAGAATCTTAATTCTTTAAGTGGTGACACTTTATATGCTTTGGGTGAAAATCCAAGAAACCCAAATGATGATAGCAAAGATAAGCTATTTCGACAGTTTGAAGATGCTGGAGGTCTGGCTTTTAGTCAAGATTTACATTTCCCCCTTCCAATAATCAACTATTCTTCTGGAAATATGGCCTTTACAAGTAACTTGGTCTGGATGAGTAATTTAGTTTTTCCTATAGGAATATTAGAATTGCTCTTTTATGGTAATGGAAAACGTCCTGAAATGGATATGACATTGGATGTTGAGGTTTTTGGAATAAACGAAGTTGGGTTCACTTTTGCTGTACCATATGATAATTTTGCTCTCGGCCTTACTGCAAAGTATTTGCAGGGATTATTCTATTTTGGAGTAGATCCGGATTCTAGTGCTGCAAATTTGGTTACAAGTGATTATTACTTTTATGGATCAGGGAAATATTTGTTAAGATTTGGTGTAGGAGGATCTGGTTTTGGTCTTGATTTAGGACTTGTAACAAAAGAGTACAACGGTTTTAAAGCAGGTGTATCTTTGATTAATGCATTGGGTACGATAGAATGGAATAAACAAGGTATGATGAAGGATTTAGTTGCAGGACCTGATGCAGTTATTGGTACGGATGATGATCTATTTAATCCAGCATCATTTTTAGGATTTCCCGCAATTAATGAATCGCAGGCTATTGCCTATGAATATACGATTGATAGTGTTAATGCTTCTGGTTTATCTAGTCCTAATATTTTTAATAGTGAACCATTTAAAGCTGTCAGTAATACTGATGCAGATGGTAAACCGAAAGAATTTAAAACCCGTTATCCTGCAATATTTAGAGCAGGTGTTTCATACACAACTGAATTATTTATTCTTAGCTCCGATTTGTGGACAGGTTTTAGAAATCAATTATATGCTCATGCTGGTTGGAGATGGTCTGCTGGATTCGAATTTTTAAAATTTCCAAATATTCCTCTTCGATTAGGTTTCGCTTATGGTGGCCCCACTTTTAAAGAGCTTGGATTAGGTTTTGGTTATCATACTGGACCTATGATTTTTGATTTTGGTTTTGGATTTAAAAATGGAGTATGGATACATTCGATGCAAGGGCTGAATTTATCATTACAATTAACAATTACAAGTTTCAAAGGTCGTAATAGTTCGAAGAAGCCTGAACCTTCTTCTGAAGGACCTGCTCCATTACCAATAGAGGAAAATAATAATCAGGAATTAGATAATAATAATCAGGAAATTAATCAAGATTCTGATGAATCACTTTCTGGATAGAAGAAGTAAGATTAATCCTCCTATTGAAAATACTATATTCCCTATCCATGCAGAAGTCAATGGTTCAAGCACACCTTTGAAACCTAGAGATTGACCAAACTTGATGAAAGTGTAATAGAAAAAGATTACTAAGAAACTCATTCCAGCTGCAAAAGTTAGACCTCCACGAGGTTTTATTACAACTAAAGGTAGGCCAAACAGCACCACAATCAGATTTGTAAACGCAAAAGATACCTTAAAATATCTGCTTACTTCCCATCTAGTAGTATCTACACCATTTTCTTTTAGTTGGAGTATTCGTTCACTAAGCTCACTGTAATTAAGCTCATCAGGTAATTTCCCTTGTTTTAATATATCTTCAGGAGTGAAGTCTATATGAATCAGAGAATCTGATTTAGGAATTATTACATCTTTTTCAATACCATTCTGATCAAATTTTCTAATTGAATATCCTGATGCAACCCATTGTTCTAATGTATCTATCCATGCAATCTTTTTTGCATCTATGCGTTCTAATATGATTCCATCATTCATAGAGATAATTGTTACACGCTCTGCAGTTTTTTGGCGCACTTTATATTTTCCTAGTGCTATATGAGTTTTTTCCTTTTTCTGTAAGAAAAGATCATTGTAGACATGCTTTAATTTTCTTTTAGATTTTTTTTTTATATATTGTTGTTCAACTTGGGATCGTATCTCATTCCCACTGCTAACAATTTTATTTTCAAACTCAAATGATGCATAACTGATTATGATACCAATTATTATAAGTGGTATTGCAATTCGATATAGACTAATGCCACTTGATTTCATGGCTGTCCATTCATTTCGTTTGACTAATAAACCAACGCTAAATACTGTAGCAATTAACATTGCCATAGGTAATGCAATATTTAAAAACCATGGGATAGTAAAAAAATAATATTTGAATACGATTCTCCATGGAACTGAATTATCAATGAATCGGTCCAAATTCTCAATCAAATCTACCACTAGGAACACACTTGTGAATCCTAGAATAGATATTAACAGAATTGAAACAAATTGTTGAATAAGATATAGATCAAGTCTTTTCATTATTAGAATATTATTTTTATCCTTTTGAATTTCTATATAATATGTATATTTCGGAATATATAACCCGAAACATTATATAACTATCAATCATACATAGGTTTGAGTGAATTTGTAAATATACTAGATAAAATAATGTCAGATATTGCTGGCTTTTTATGGGGAGCCCCATTAGTTGTTCTATTATTAGGAGGTGGACTATTTTTTACTGCCTATTGCCGTTTCACACCTTTTCGCTATTTTCGCCATGCATTAGATATACTATCAGGAAAGTATGATAAGGATGATGATCCTGGTCAAATTTCTCATTTTGAGGCTCTATCAAGCGCATTAGCTAGTACAGTTGGAATGGGCAATATTTCAGGAGTTGCAATCGCAATTCATACTGGTGGACCCGGTGCAATATTTTGGATGTGGGTTACAGCTGTTATTGGTATGAGCACAAAGTTTTTTACCTGTACACTGGCTATTTTATTCCGTGGAAAAGATGATAATGGAGATATACAGGGCGGTCCAATGTATTTTATTGAACAAGGCCTGGGCCAACGGTTTAAGCCATTAGCTGTCTTCTTTAGTTTTGCAGGTATGTTTGCTAGTTTTACTTTTTTTCAAGCGAATCAATTGGTACAAATTATCAGAGATTTTGTATATATACCCGAAGGAATATTTGTAAATAATTCTTTATTAGGGAATGCAATAACTGGAATAATTATTGCATTGATTGTAGCATCAGTTATTTTTGGAGGTATTCAAAGAATAGCAAAAGTTGCTTCTAGATTAGTCCCAATAATGGTGGGTCTATATCTTTTTGCAGCACTAACAATTTTAATTTTGAATATTTCATTATTACCTAAAATAATTGCTAGCATATTCTATGATGCATTTACCGGCGATGCAGTTGCTGGTGGAGCTATTGGTTCTATGATTATTTTAGGAGTAAGAAGAGGATTATTCTCTAATGAAGCAGGAGCTGGTACAGAAGCTTTGGCACATGGTGCAGCAAAAACTAGCGAGCCTGTTCGTGAGGGACTAGTTGCAATGCTGGGACCATTTATTGATACAATTATAGTATGTACCACTACAGCATTAGTGATACTAATATCTGGATTATACACTACTGATAACAATGGTGTTACGCTGACCGTGATGGCCTTTGAGCAAGAGTTAGGTATATTTGGTCGTTTATTATTATTTATTTCAGTAATTACATTTAGTTTATCCACAATGTTTGGTTATTCATATTATGGAAGAAAATGTGCGAGCTATTTATTTGGAAGTCGTATTAAGCCATATTATAATTACATATATATATTAGTAATTGTAATTGCATCTATCTCTACAATTGATATTGCAATTAATTTTGTTGATAGCTGTTATGCCCTTATGGTTATTCCTACAATGATAGGAACTATTTTATTGTCCCCCAAAGTAATTGCCGCTTCAAAGGAGTATTTTTCAAAGGTGGATTTATAATTAATAAGAAAATTATTAATATAAATGGATAGACGAGACCTAATAACTGAAAAGCCTAATCCTAATTCTTCTAGTATTGATAAGATGTCCACAAAAGAGATATTAGAGAGAATAAACAATGAAGATTCTAAAATACCTATTGCGGTAAGATCTTCAATTCCTCAAATAGAAAAAGCTGTTGAATTATGTATTGATGCAATAAAATTAGGTAAACATGTATTTTATATTGGGGCTGGCACAAGTGGTCGTTTAGGAGTTTTAGATGCTTCAGAAATGCCACCAACATATTCTGTTCCTGAAGATTGGTTTCAAGGGATTATTGCTGGAGGAGATTTAGCATTAAGAAAATCTATTGAGGGTGCAGAAGATAAAATTGAAACTGCAATTAATGATTTAAATGAACATAATATTCAAAAAGGTGATGTAATTATCGGGATTAGTACAAGTGGTGCTGCAAAATATGTTCAAACTGCATTAAATCATGGTAAGGAAATAGGATGTAAAACTATTTATCTCATTTGCAATAAAGAACCTTTTTATCATGCAAACGTGGATATAGTTATTTCGATTGAAGTAGGCCCTGAAATTATTACTGGTTCAACACGTATGAAAGCAGGTACAGCAACAAAGCTTGCTCTAAATATGATTTCAACTGCAACGATGGTGAAGTTAGGAAAGATTTATGGAAATCTTATGGTCGATTTAATGGCTGTAAATAAGAAATTGGTGGATAGAGGTATTAGAATCATACAAGATTTAACTGATCTTAGCTATGAGGATAGTAGTGCAATGTTACTTTCTGCAGAAAGGTCCGTAAAGACTGCGCTTGTAATGATTAATAGAAAATGTAATTTGGATGAAGCAAGGAATATACTAGAAAGAAAAAATGGAATATTGAGAGATATTATCAATTAATATTTCTATGTATACTATATTCAATACCCCTGGTCCTAATTTTTCAGGTAGTCATGCAATTACAATTGCAAAAAATTTATATAATTTAGAAGTCTCTGCTATTAAAACGCTTCCTAGCGATAGAGATCAAAATATTTTATTATATCAAAATAATAAACCAGTTTACATATTAAAAATTTCTCATCCAGCTGAAGAATTCAATGTTTTAGATATGCAATACAAAGCAATACAGCATATATATTTAAAGGATGATAAAATAAAGCTACCTAAAGAGGTCAAAAATATTGAAGGTGATTATATAAGTATGTATAAACACCTTGAAATAGAATATTACGTTCGCTTAGTTGAATATATTCCAGGTAATTTGATGAAAGATTTATCACATCATGATAAATCATTTATTAAAATGCTCGGCACCTTTTTAGGGAGAATAAGTTCTGCATTTCAAGGTTTTGATTATGAGGATTCGATTCGAAGATTTCCTTGGGATATATCTCAGACTGATTTCCTATACAGTAATATCTGCAATATAGATTCCAAAGATAAACAAATTATTATTGAACAGATCTTAAATAATTGTGAAAATAAAATTAATAGAATTAAACATGATTTACCTGTAGCAATAATACATAATGATGCAAATGATCATAATATTATCATTAATAATGATAGTGTTCCATACGGCATAATTGATTTCGGAGATATAATTAAAACTTTTAGAGTTTGTGAACCTGCGATCTGTATCGCATATTTATTATTGAATAGAGATGATCCAGTTCAAATTATAACTGATTTTTTGAATGCATATCAAAGTGTATATCCAATAACAAAATTGGAAATTGAAGTGATAATTTATTTTATTTGTCTGCGACTATGTATATCAGTTACAATGGCTGCATATCGAAAAAAAATATTTCCAGAAAATCAATATATTCGAGTTACTGAAGATCAAGCTTGGGATTTCTTAAGAAAAATAAAACATGTTGATTTGGAATATTGTTCAGATCAAATAATAAATACAGTTATGAGATAGGTTCATTTGTTAAGTATAAAAAATATTAAAAAGTTAAGAGATCAATTTATTAGTCCATCCTTAAGCATTTCTTATACAGATCCTTTACATATCGTTAGAGGAAAAGGACAATATCTATATGATAGAAATGGTAAAAAATATCTTGATGGAATAAACAATATTAGTCATGTTGGTCATTGCCATCCTGAAGTAACCAAAACCTTATATGAACAGAGTAAAACTCTTAATACTAATACAAGATATCTTCATGAAAATATTGTTCTTTATGCACAAGAATTAATTAGTAGACTACCTTCACATTTGCAGGTATGTTTTTTTACTAATTCTGGAAGCGAAAGTAATGATCTAGCACTTCGTTTAGCACGAAATTATACGAATAGTAACCATACAATAGTGATTGAAGGAGCTTACCATGGACATACAGCTGCAACAATCGAAGTAAGTCCTTATAAATATGATGGTCCAGGTGGGAAGGGTGCTGCTGAGTTTATTCATCAAGTGCCAATGCCTGATATATATAGAGGAAGCTGGAGGGCAAGTAGTGCTGATATTTTAGAATACTATTTACAACATGTAGATAGTATTCTTGATTCATTAAATAGAAAGGATGAACAGGTTTCTGTATTAATTTCTGAATCGATTCTTGGCTGTGGAGGGCAAATATTTTTTCCTGAAGGGTTTTTATCATTAGCTAATCAGAAAGTTAAAAATGTTGGTGGCTTATGTATTGCTGATGAAGTTCAAATTGGTTTTGGAAGAGTTGGATCACATTTTTGGGGTTTTGAATCAGAAAATACTGTTCCAGATATTATTACTATGGGTAAATCTATGGGTAATGGGCATCCATTATCAGCTGTAGTAACAACACAAGAGATTGCTCAAAAATTTAATAATGGTATGGAGTATTTTAATTCTTTTGGAGGTAACCCAGTCTCCTGTGCTGTAGGTAGAACAGTGCTAGAAATAATTGAGAAGGAAAAGTTGCAAGAAAATGCATACCTTGTAGGCAAATATTTAATTAAGGAATTAAATGATCTAAAGATGAGACATAATTTAATTGGTGATATTCGAGGTCGTGGATTGTTTTTAGGAATAGAATTGATTAGAGATCATGAAAAAATGATACCTGCAGTATCTGAAGCAGAAGGAATAGTAAATGACATGAAAGATCAAGGAATCCTAATTAGTACAGATGGGCCAGACCATAACGTAATTAAGATAAAACCTCCTATGGTATTTACTAAGAAAAATGCTGATCAATTACTTGATACTTTAGATCAATTATTAATTAAGAAAAAATATAACTGATTAATTTAGATGAAAAATTTTGTTAATATTCTGGTACTTATAATTATAGTATCAATTGCATATTTTATAATGAATAAGAAAAAGAAAATTGACCAATTAGATTGGGAAAACCCCTCAGTAATTAGTATTAATAAAGAAAATGCAAGAGCACATTTCTTTGATTTTGAATCTAAGGAATTAGCACTAATTAATGATATAGATAGTTCCAATTATTATCAGTCATTAAATGGGAAATGGAAATTCTATTATTCTTTAAACCCAGGTGGTCGACCCAAAGAATTTATGAAAAATAATTTTGATGTTTCTACTTGGGATGATATTGATGTACCAGGTAGCTGGGAGATGCAGGGTTATTCCGTCCCAATCTATCTTGATGAGGAATATCCCTTTCCCCCCGAACCACCATCTGTTCCTCATGAGTATAATAGAATAGGTAGTTATCGGAGAAATTTTAATTTGCCATCTTCTTGGTTAAATAGAGATATCTTTATTCAATTCAATGGTGTGCGTTCAGCGTTTTACTTATGGATAAATGGTAAGTTTATAGGCTATAGTCAAGATTCAAAAACTCCAGCGGAGTATAATATAACAGATTTTGTTATATCTGGAGAAAATTCAGTTTCTTTGGAAGTATATAGATTTTCAGATGGTTCATATCTTGAGGGACAAGATACATGGAGAATTAGTGGTATTGAACGAAACGTTTTCATTTCTGCTAAACCAAAAATAAGAGCAACTGACTTTTCTGTAAAATCTGATTTAGATAGCTTATATAATGATGGTCATTTTGAATTTGTTATGGATTTAATTAATAATTCAAATGATAGCTCTACTATTACTATTCAGGGAGAACTATCAAGGTCTGGTAATTCAAAGAAACCTGTATTTAGTTTCGAAAGAAAGATTCCAATAACTGATAAAGATACGATACATTATAAATCAATAATAAATAATGTAGAGGTTTGGTCAGCAGAAACTCCAAATCTTTATAGGTTGATGATTACAATAAATAATGATGAAGAAAAAGTAATTCAAAGTTTCACACAACAGGTTGGTTTTAGAAAAATAGAAATGGTACCTGGGAATCTCTTAATAAATGGTAAACCTGTATTATTTCGTGGTGTAAATCGCCATGAGTGGGATTACGAAAGAGGTAGGTCAATTACAGAGAAACAAATGATTGACGATATAAAGTTAATGAAGAAATTTAATATTAATGCAGTACGTACGAGTCATTATCCAAATCAAGTGAGATGGTATGAGCTATGTAATAAATATGGTTTATATGTGATAGATGAAGCAAATATTGAAGCTCATGGAATGCAATTTCATAAAGAAAAATATAGTTTCATTTCAGATAGTGAGGAATGGGAAGAAGCATGGATACAAAGAGGTCGATCCATGTTAGAAAGAGATAAGAATCAACCAAGCATCATTATGTGGTCTATGGGCAATGAAGCGGGTGATGGGGAAAATTTTAAGAGGCTGTACAAATGGATGAAAGCAAAAGATAAAACAAGACCTGTTTCTTATGAACCTTCAAGAGAAGCTGATCATACAGATGTAGTATTCCCAATGTATGCAACCATTGAAACCATATCAAATTATGCTGAAAAAAATCCTAAAAGGCCACTAATTCTTTGTGAATATGTTCATGCAATGGGTAATAGCGTGGGTAATCTTCAAGACTATTGGGATACATTTGAGAAATATGATGTATTGCAAGGAGGATTTATTTGGGATTGGGCAGATCAGGTAATTTTAAAGACTGATACGTCAGGAAAGGAATATTGGGCCTATGGAGGAGATTTTGGTGATGAATTTACTGCTAATGATTCTAATTTTTGTGCTAATGGTCTTGTTGCAGCAGATAGAACACCAAATCCCCATTTTTTTGAAGTAAAGAAAGTATACCAGCCTATAAAATTTATAGCAGAGGATATAGCAAGGGGTCAAGTACGTATTTCAAATAGATATGATTTTATTAATTTAGATCATATCGATTTTTCTTGGTTTATTTCTGAGGATGGGAAAACTGTAGAGTCTGGAAAATTGGGAGTGATTGATTTGGACCCAGATGAAAGTATAGTTTTATCTTTTAATCTATCTAGTGTGGTGCCAAAACCTGGATCTGAATACTTTCTTACTATAATTGCTCGGTTAAATCGAAATATGCCTTTACTAAATAAAAAACATGTTGTTGCATGGGAGCAATTTTCATTACCTATAAACCGTCCATCGATGCAGATTGATATTTCAAAATTTCCAGAAATTAGACTCACAGAGAGTGATACGTCTATTGATGTAATTGGAAATGATTTTCAAATTATTTTTAATAAAAAGACAGGATTTTTAAAAAACTATATATATAGCAACCGTCATTTAATACGATCTGAATTGATTCCGCATTTTTGGAGAGCGCCCACTGATAATGATCGTGGGAATATGATGCATATACGTACTGCAACATGGAAGAATATAGGTAATGAATTAACCATTAAATTTTTTCAAAGATCATTATCTAATAATGTGGTTAAAATAAAAATGACAGCAAATCATGAGCCAACAGAATCTATTATTACTATTACTTATAACATTTTTGGAAATGGGCTAATTGATATTGAACAAGAATTAGTTACGAAAAATGAAACTCTACCAGAATTACCCCGTTTTGGTATGAAGATGACGCTACCAAAAGATTTTAATAGAGTTTCATGGTATGGTAGAGGTCCCCATGAGAGTTATTGGGATAGAAAAACATCCGCTCCTATTAAAGTCTATTCTGGTACAGTTTGGGAACAAACGTATCCTTATGTGAGACCTCAAGAGACGGGAAATAAAACTGATATACGATGGATGGGTCTTGATAATGGTACGATTGGCATGCTGGCAATTGGACAGCCGTTATTCGATGGGAGCGTACATCAATATCCGTATCTAGATTTAGAAAATGTACCTGGTGATAAACGTCATGGTAAACTAGATATTAAACGAAAAGATCAGATAGATTGGTTAATAGATTATCGACAAACTGGTATTGGTGGTGATAATAGCTGGGGAGCACGTACTCATCAAAAATATACATTAGATGTAAATTCAACTAATTATAAATACCACTTTTATCTAATACCCTTTACAAAAGAGGATGACATCATGGCTCTTTCGAAAATAAACGTGAATTAAAATAGATTGGAGAAAATATTTTGAATACGATATCAATTATATCATTTATTATTGCTACAACTGCAGTTGCAATTTTTACATATATGATCGTTAGGAATATGAAAAAAAGTGATAGTGCGACTGAAGAGTATTTTACAGGAGGTAGAGCCTTATCTTGGTACATGGTTGCCGGATCATTGTTACTTACTAATTTATCAACTGAGCAATTAGTAGGATTAAATGGAGATGTTTTTGGAGATAAAGCATTAGTTGGCATTGCTTGGGAGGCATTAGCAGCTTTTGCAATGATTGCAACTGCTCTAGTATTTTTACCAACGTATCTTGCAAGTGGCTTTACTACAACACCAGCATTTTTAGAAAAACGTTTTGATAAGACAACACGCTCTATGGTATCAGGCCTGTTTCTTTTTGGATATATAACAGTATTGTTGCCAGTGGTTCTTTACACAGGATCTTTAGCATTAATAACTATGTTTGACTTAAAGTTATCTCTTTCTTTGGTAGCTGCTATTATCGGAATAGTTGGTAGTTCATATGCGATTTTTGGAGGCTTAAAATCTGTTGCGGTAAGTGACACATTAAATGGAATAGGTCTTCTTATTGGGGGATTGGCAATCCCATTTCTTGCTTTGGCGTCCCTAGGAAATGGTTCATTTTTTGAAGGATTATCAAAGCTAGTAAACCAGAATCCAGAATATCTAACAGTTTTAACACAAACAAATCTTGAAGGGAAAAGCGTTTCAGTCCCTTGGCCAACTTTATTAACAGGTATGATGTTTATCCAAGTATTTTATTGGTCCACAAATCAAGTCATTGTGCAAAGGGCAATGGCAGCAAGGAGTTTAGCAGAAGGGCAGAAGGGTGTTTTATTTGCTTCAGGAATGAAATTAATTGGTCCCTTAATGTTGTGTCTTCCTGCCTTGATTGCTTTGCATATGCCTGAATTAAAAATTGAAAGACAAGACCAAGTGTATGGAGCTGTTGTTCGTCATGTATTGCCTGATTGGTCATTAGGACTTTTTGCTGCAGTTTTAGTTGGGTCCATCTTGAGTTCATTTAATAGTGCATTAAATAGTGCATCCACACTTTTTTCTTTACAATTTTATAAAGGTTATATAAATCCACCTGCAAGTGAAGAGCAAACTGTTATTATTGGAAAATATTTTGGAATCCTGCTTGCCTTAGCCTCTATAATTATTGCACCAGTGCTGGCGCAAATGGATTCTATTTTTCAATATTTACAAAAAGTAAATGGTCTTTATAGTGTGCCTATAATAGCAATATTTCTATTAGGAATAACTACAAAACACATACCCGCACTTGCTGCTAAAATTGGCATGGTAGTAGGAATCTCTATGTACGGTTTTTTTACTTTTTTCCCAATTGATAATCTTCATTGGTTACATACGTACTTTATTAGTTTTACTTGGTCCATAATTATTATGTTACTAATTGGTTATTTCAAACCAAAAAGCGATCAAGAGATTGCTCTAAGTGAAGAGAAAACACCAGCCCCCGTTGATATGACTCCTTGGCCATTGGCTAAAAAGGTTTCAGCTGGAATATTTGGTTCCACAATTGCGATTTATTTACTTCTTACAGCATTGTCTAACTAAAAATTGTATACTAATAGGATATTATGTCGATGAAGCGGAGAAAATTTTTAGGTATAAGTACTCTTATAGGAGCATCTGCCTATTTATCACCCAATATATTATTATCAAACCCAATAAAAAAATCGAAACTAAAATTAGGATTTATTGGAACTGGATTAAGAGGCCAGGGGATGATGCGGTTAGCAACGTATCGTGATGACGTAGATATTCCAGTTATTTGCGACATTGATAGTGGAATGATAAGTAAAGCATTAAAAGTCCTAAAAAATGCTGGTCGACCTATGCCTAAAGTATATAATAATGGAGATGAAGATTTTCAAAATATGTTAGATAATGAAGATCTAGATGGTGTTTTTATTGCTACACCATGGGAATGGCACCATCCAATGTCTGTCGCTGCAATGAAAGCTGGAAAACATGTTGGCACAGAAGTCCCTGCAGCTCTAACAGTACCTGATTGTTGGGATCTAGTAAATACATCTGAGCAAACTAGAAAATTCTGTATGATTATGGAAAATGTTTGTTACCGCAGAGATGTATTGGCAGTATTAAATATGGTTCGATCAGGTTTGTTTGGTGAGTTATTACATTGCCAAGGTGGATATCAGCATGATATTCGAGATGTTAAGTTTAATAATGGTTCACAGCCTTATGGTGGTGGAGTTGAATTTGGCGATAAAGGGTATAGCGAATCAAAATGGCGTACTAATCATAGTATAAATCGTAATGGCGATCTTTATCCTACTCATGGGCTAGGACCTGTAAGTACAATGCTTAATATAAATCATGGCAATAGGATGGTTCATTTGACATCTACTGCAACACAATCTCGCGGACTTCATAATTATGTTGTTCAACATGGAGGCCCTAATCATCCCAATGCTTCAATAGATTTTAAATTAGGTGATATTATTACTACTGTCATAAAATGCGCTAATGGTCAAACGATAATGTTAAGTCATGATACGAATTCACCAAGACCGTATAGTCTAAATTTTAGAATTCAAGGTACACAAGGATTATGGATGAAGGATAGTAATTCTATATATATTGAAGGTGTTAGTCCGAATGATCATCGTTGGGAAAGTGATGAAAAATATTTGAAAAAATATGACCATCCACTGTGGAAAAAATATGAAAATGAAGCAAAAGGGTCCGGGCATGGGGGAATGGACTTTTTTGTTTTTCGTGCGTTCATAGAATCAATGAAACGCGATTTAGATCCACCTTTAGATGTTTATGATGCTGCTAGTTGGAGTGTAATAAGTCCACTTTCAGAGAAATCCATAAAAAGGAATAGTGCTTCAATGAAAATACCAGACTTTACACGTGGTAAATGGAAAACTTCTAAGCCTAAATTTGCAATAAATGATATATATTAGATTATGACTTTATCGACATTAGACTGGATTATAGTGTTTTCATATTTTACACTTTCATTATTTGTTGGTGTATGGGCTTCAAAGCAGGCTGGTCAAGATACAAAATCTTTTTTTCTGGCCGGTAGGAATATGCCTTGGTGGTTACTTGGTGTTAGTATGGTGGCTACTACTTTTTCAACGGACACCCCAAACTTAGTAACTGACCTTGTACGTCAAAATGGTGTATCAGGCAATTGGGGATGGTGGGCGTTTTTGCTTACAGGTATGCTTACCGTATTTGTATATGCAAAATTATGGCACCGTTCTGGAGTTCTTACTGATATAGAATTCTATGAGTTGCGATATAGTGGTAAGGCAGCAGCCTTTTTAAGAGGATTTAGAGCATTATATCTTGGCTTGGTTTTTAATGTATTGGTTATGGGTGCAGTAAGCTTAGCTGCAATAAAATTTGGTGAAATTGTTCTAGGATGGCCAGGGTGGTTAACTCTTACTATTGCTTGTTCTATTACTTTAGCATATAGCACATTAGGCGGTTTAAGAGCAGTTATTATTACAGACTTTGTTCAGTTTATATTAGCAATGACCGGATCAATTTGGGCAATGTTTTACATTC
>CAYTYA010000014.1:0-35042 GCA_964442015.1 uncultured bacterium | reverse complement strand
TCTATATATGGTAAGATGGAAAAAAGAGGTAAGTCTTTTAATGAAATTTATGATAATCTTGCAGTGAGAGTTATAGTTGGTAAAATAGAAGATTGTTATCTAACTCTTGGTGTTCTACATCAAATCTTTAAGCCTGTTCAAGATCGTTTTAAAGACTTTATTGCTACTCCAAAATCAAATGCTTATCAATCAATACATACAACAGTTATAGGTCCAGGAGGAAAATTAGTTGAGATTCAAATTAGGACTAGAGAAATGGAAGAAACCGCTGAAATAGGCATTGCTGCACACTGGCAATATAAAAATGATGGAGTTACTAGTAAGAGTATCGATGACCACATAAAATGGTTAAGAGAGTTAGTAGAGATTCTTCAAGGTGAGTCATCTGATCCTAGAGAATTCATGAATCTTCTAAAAATTGATTTATTTAATGATGAAATATTTGTATTTACTCCAAATGGAGATTTAGTGCAATTACCTGTGAATTCAACCCCAATTGATTTTGCATTTAATGTTCATACGGAAGTAGGGTTGCATTGCATTGGAGCTAAAGTTGATCATAAAGTCGTACCGCTAAATACAATTTTAAAAAATGGGGATACTATAGAGATACTTACTAGTAAATCTCAAAACCCAAGTTATGGATGGTTAAAGTTTATAGTAACAAGTAAAGCAAGAAATAATATAAATAAATTTTTACAGAAGACGACTAGAGATGAGAGTTTAGTCCTTGGAAAACAGCTTATTGAAAAAACTCTAAGAAGATTAAAACGAAAATCGTTGATGAATGAATTAATTGAATCATATTTCAAATTTGGATATAATAATTCCAATTCTTTTATAGAAGCAATCGGGAATGGATCAATTTCTATTAGAGATGTTCTAAATAAAATAAGCCCTAATGATAATAACTCAATTGAGGAAGACTCTAGTGATGGAGAAAAAGGTTTTTTAGATTTTGCACGAGGGCGATCTAAAGGAATAAAAATTCAAGGAATTAAAAACTTAATGGTATCATTTGGTAAATGCTGTAATCCAATTCCTGGTGATGAAATGATTGGTTTTATAACTAGAGGTAGGGGAGTTACTGTGCATCGATCATCATGTAAGAGTTTACCTTTGTTGAATGAAGAGTCAGATCGTTTGGTCCCAGTAGATTGGGATGTAGGGAGGTCTGATATTTTTAATGTAAGGCTTAAAGTAGAATCAATCGATAGAAAAGGTATGTTAAGAGAAATCACAGAAGTTATTTCAAGTTCAAATATTAATATAACTAGTGTTGATATGAAGGTTAAAGATGCCTTATCAACTGCTTTCTTTATTATACAAATAAATAACATTAAACAACTTGATCGCATAATAAATAAAGTAATTAAAATCCCTGGAGTTGATAATGTAGAAAGAACAGGTTTTTAAATATGAAAGTAAGAACATTTACAAAAAAAGATATAGCTGTAGAAATTTCAAATCGATTAGAGGCGACTCTTGTTGATTCTTTAACTTTTACAGATGAATTATTTTTAGTTTTACGAGATATGTTAACCGATGAATATGAAAAAGTTAGAATTGAAATAAGAAATTTTGGTGTTTTCGAAATTAAACCAACGAAAGCTAAGCCTAATGCAAGAAACCCCCAGACTAATCAAGAAATTTTTGTTCCTGCACATAAAAAAACACATTTTAAACCAGGTAAAATCCTTAAAAAATATTTAAGACAGCCTATTAAGTAAATTTCCATTAAATGGGAAGAGTATTAGCTATTGATTACGGTGATCAAAGAATTGGTCTTGCGCTATCTGATCCATTAAAGATTATTGCAAGCCCATATAAAACAATTGTGAACAAAGATAACAACTATTCAATAGATGTAATACTAAAAGTAATTATTGATGAAGATGTCGAATTAACAATTGTTGGCCTACCTCTTTCTATGTCTGGAGAAGATACAGATCAAACAAAAAAAGTAAAATTATTTTCAGATAAATTATATTCTAAAAATATAAATATAAAATTTATTGATGAAAGATGGAGTTCGAAAGCTGCAAAAAGATCCATGAAAGATCAAGGTATTAAGACAGGTCATAATAAATCCTTAGTAGATCAAACTGCAGCAGCAATATTTTTGCAACAATATTTAGATCAAAAATGATCATGTTAAATTTCCTTTATATATCAACGTGGAAATTATCTGTATTATCTGGGATTTTGATTGGGTTATCTTATCCTCCTTCACCTCTTGGATTCTTAGCTTGGTTTGGTTTGATACCATTAATTCATATTTTACTTAACTCATCCATAGTGAATAGTATGAAATGGTCCTTCTTAACAGGTGTTATTGTAAATGTTATAACTGTTTATTGGTTTGGACTCAATAGTGGAGCTGGCTTAATTCCTGCTATAATATCGATGGTTGCAGCAATACTATATTTAAGTATATTTTGGATTTTATTTGGTTTTCTATGTTGTTCGTATCATAAAATGACAGGATATGGAATATCTATCTTACCATTCCTTTGGGTTTCTATGGAATATTTACGGAGCTTTGGGCCACTTTCATTTCCCTGGATTAATTTAGCATTAACTCAAACATTTAGCTTACCGTTGATTCAAATTGCAGATGTAACAGGTTCAATGGGTATTAGTTTCTGGATAGTTGTTTCAAATATGATAATATATATTGCTATCATTTCTAATAGTTCTAAAAAACAAATATTATCTATTGGTACTTTACTATTGTTAGTGATTTTTTTATTAGGTTTTTACCGATTATCATATATACAGAATGTAAATGCTGACAATAAAATTAATGTTTCTATTGTTCAGCCAAATATAGATCCAAATCTGAAATGGGAACAAAATTTTCGCGATAAAATATTTAATACAATGGACTCACTCCATAATGAAGCAATTACACTTAATCCTGATTTTATTTTATGGCCTGAAGCAGCATTACCAACATATCTTAGGATAAATTATTCAAAACGTAGGTCAATTCTACAAAAAGTGAAAAAATCTAATATTCCGCTGCTTACTGGAACTCCAGATAGGATTAAAAGGGAAGATAATCAAATAGAGTATTATAATGCGGCAATGTTTATTAAGCCTGATGGCTCAACAAAAATGTATTATAAGATGCACTTAGTTCCTTTTGCTGAGAGTATCCCATTCTCAGATTATTTTTCATTTCTTAAAAAATTGAATTTTGGTCAAGCAAATTTTACAGCTGGATCTGAGTATACTTTATTCAATGTTGATAGTGTTTCATTTGCAAATTTAATTTGCTATGAGTCTAGCATTCCAAAAATTGCAAGAAAATTTGTTAATCTAGGTGCCAAGTTTGTTACTATTGAAACAAACGATTCTTGGTGCGGTCACTCTTCCGGTGTTTATCAACATTTTCAAATTGCCAAGATGAGGGCTGTTGAAAATAGAATACCAATAGTTCGTAGTGCAAATACTGGGATTTCTGGATTGATTTTACCAACTGGAAAAGTAAATAAAAAAATACATTTTAATAAACAGGGAATTCTTCTTGCCAGTGTTCCAATAAATAATATTTCATCATTTTATACAAAATATGGTGATTGGTTTGCTTTAATTTGTACTTTAATATCAGTTATTACTTTATGCTTTGGATGGTTTCAAAAAAGATCATAATAATATCTTTCTTTTTGCATGTAGTTTTTTCTCAGGAAATAAACTTAACTAATGATTCTACAAACCCTGTCTTATCACCTGTAATAAAGTCATTAATTTTACCTGGATGGGGAGAGCATACATTAGGATACCAGAAAAGAGCTAAAGTAATGGCATTAACAGAATCATTTATTTTTATTTCGATTTTAGGTAGTTATTCAAATGCTAACAGAATTGAGATTAATTATCGTGCCTATGCTGCTCAGCATGCTGGTGTTAGCACTGTAGGGAAAGATAGACAGTACTGGATTGATATTGGAAATTATTTATCGATTGATCAATTTAATGAGGAGCATCTCCGATGGAGAGATTTTAATGCAATTTATGAACAAAATAAAAATTGGAATTGGTCTTGGGATGATGATAATAATATGAAATCTTTCGAGAAAATGAGAATTAAATCAGATACTTGGAAACTAAGGGCTTCTTTTCTAGTTGGTGGTATGGTACTAAATCATATTATTTCAGCAGTAGATGCTTTATATCTTTTTAGAATATCTAATATTGAAAATATTGATGTTCTTCCTACGTATTATCAAAACATAGATCAATATAATCTTTCCCTATCTATAAATTTTTGATTAAATAGCTATCTAATAAATTTTTATGAGTCGTTTTAAGTTAATTTGTCAATATGATGGTTCTAGCTTTTATGGATGGCAATTGCAGAAAGATAAACGTACAGTGCAAGGGGAACTTGAGAAAGTTATAGCAAAATTGAATAAAGGTAAATTGATTCATGTTGTTGGGTCTGGAAGGACAGATGCCGGAGTCCATGCTTTTGGTCAGGTTGCTCATTTTGATATGAATACAAAATTAGGCAATAATTCTTTGAGAAAAGCTATTAACGGCAATCTAAATGAAGATTGTTATGTAAATTCAGTTGAAGTAGTAAATGATGAATTTCATGCACGTTTTTCTGCTATGCAGAGGGAGTATATATATAGTTGTAGGCAAACTAGAAATTTATTAGATAGAAATCGAATATGGTACACTGGTAAATTAAATATATTGAAACTAAATGATGCAGCTAGAATATTAATTGGAAAGCATGACTTTCTATCTTTTTCAAAGAAAAATCCACAGATAAAAAATACAATATGCAATATTTATCAATCTGAGTGGAAGAAGACTGATGAAATAGTAAATTATCACATATCAGGTAATAGATTTTTACATCACATGGTGCGTTATTTAGTGGGATCAATGGTAGCAATAAGTCAAGGGAACTATAGTATCGAACAATTAAATAAAGAATTAGATAACCCTAGTTCAAATTCAAAACAATTCAAAGCTCCTGCTTATGGATTATTATTAAATCATATCTCTTATGAATAAACAAAGATATATTTTACTATTCACTTTATTTTTTATTAGTTCCTATTTATATGCAAGTACTATATCCGAATCAAGAAAGACTGCTATTACAAGAGCGATAGAAAAAGTTGGACCATCTGTTGCAAGTATAAATGTAATTCAAGACTTAGTAGCTCCTTTTGGAGGAGATCCATGGTTTAATTATTTTTTCCCTGAAATATTTTACCAAAAACGTAAAGCAAGAAGTTCTGGTTCTGGAGTTGTAATTAGCCCTGATGGATATGTTATTACGAATTCTCATGTTGTTGAAAAGGCTAGTGAAGTGTTTGTATCCTTAAAAGGTGGAAAAGAATATCCAGCTGAGATTATTGGAATTGATCATATATCTGATATAGCTCTATTAAAATTAGATGGGAGAGATTTTTCTTACGCAAATTTATCAAATTCTGATGAATTAATTATAGGTGAGTGGGTTATTGCTCTTGGTAACCCATTGGGTCTTTTTGAGATTAATAATCAACCAACCGCAACTGTAGGTATTATTAGTGCGGTAGATATGAACTTTGGCGAAATGCAGGGTGGGCAAGTATATAAGAATATGATCCAGACCGATGCGGCGATCAATATGGGCAATAGTGGTGGTCCACTTGTTAATAGTCAAGGAAATGTCATTGGGATTAATACTTTTATTTATACTGGATCTTCTTATTCTGAGGGATCAATTGGTATTGGTTTTGCAATACCAATTAATAGAGCAAAGAGAATTGTTGAAGAATTAAAAAATACTGGTAGAGTTGATAGAAGTTATAAAACAGGTCTAACAGTTCAACCACTTACTCCTAGAATTGCATTATATATGGATTTAGATATATCTGAAGGATTAATTGTAGTAGAGATTGAGAATAAAAGTTCTGCCGATAGGTCAGGTATTAAGAATGGAGATATTATAACAAAAGTTAATGGTCTTATAGTTAATACAACAAATGAATTTCGATCAATTATTGAAGAAAGTGATTTAAGACAAGGAGATAAAATTAATTTAAAGCTTTATAGAAATGGCCGTTATATTAATAAAAAATTAATTCTGGGTAAGGGAGGTAGATAAGAAATAAATGCTAGCGCCTGAAGGTAAAAGAATACTTATATCGTTATTTCTATCAACTTTCATTTTAGGTATAGTAGGTAACTATTATAATCATCAAATATTAATAATATTTTATTTTATCTCAGGAATATTACTAATCTTTTCATGTAACTTTTTTCGCGATCCTATTAGAAGATGTAGTACCGATGAATCATCAATTATATCACCAGCAGATGGAAAAATAATTCGTATTGACCAAATAGATGATGATAAGGTAGGCGAAAACGCTTCTAGAATCTCTATTTTTTTGAATGTTTTTAATGTCCATGTAAATAGAGTTCCTTTTACAGCTAAAGTAAGTGATTTTGTACATAAACCAGGAAATTTTATTGCTGCATATGATCATAGAGCTAGCGATGAAAATGAAAGGACAAATATTTTATTTAGTACTAAATATTTTAATTATCGTGTTATGCAAATCGCTGGACTTATAGCGAGAAGAATACACTGCTATGCTGAAGTTGATAAGGAGATGAAAAAAGGAGACCGTTTAGGTTTTATTATGTTTGGTTCTAGAACTGATATTATATTCCCAAGTTCTATGAAAATAAGAGTTGCTATTGGCGAAAAAGTTAAAGGCGGAAAAACTATTATTGGAAAAATATCATGAAAAGAAAACCTAAAGAATTTATACCTAGTATATTTACTGTCATGAATATGTTTATAGGATTCATGGCAATGGGATTTCTCATGAGAGGAGATCCGATTCGAGCAAGTTGGTTAATACTGTTTGCCTGTTTTTTTGATGTTTTCGATGGCAAGTTAGCTAGGCTATTAGGTATCCCTACCCGTTTTGGGGCAGAGTTTGATTCTTTCGCAGATACTATCTCTTTTTGCGCAGTTCCTTCTATGATGATTTACTTAGTGTATGTAGAAGGACTTCCTCCTATCTTAGGTGGGTTATTTAGCTTTATACCTATTCTTTTTGGAACAATTAGGCTTGCAAAATTTAATTTAAATCAAGATCAAAATCCAAGATCCTATTTTGTTGGACTGCCTACACCTATGAATGCTGTTATGATTATTACGTTTCTGTTATTTAATCATCAAATCTGGGGAAATTATGGAGACCCAAGGATTGCTCTTGTTATGACAGCATTCCTTGGTTTTCTTATGATAAGTAGAATACGTTTTTCAAAATTTCCACTGATTTCTTTTAAAAAAGGAAAATCAAATACATTAAGTCTTATAGGAGTTAGCTTAATCATTTTATCAGCGTTCTTTTTTCAGGGACTTATTTTATTCCCTCTTTTTACAGTATACATACTTTGGAGCATTATTCAATGGACACTAGACAATGATAGGTTTGAGCAAAAATCTAATATTGAAGCTAAATTATAAATATAGGAATAAGATAAATGAATAAAACCAGATCGTTTGGATTAGTATTTTTAGTTTTATTTTTTGGTTCTATGCTAGGGTCTCTTTTAGGCGAGATTCTTGGCTTTTTACTTCCTCCTGGAGTAGTAAAAGACTTTTTTCTGACCAGTATTTATTTTGATTTGGCGGGAATTTTTGGTAATGCTAAAGGAGTCATTAGCATTGATTTATTAATGTTTGTTTTAAAATTTGGATTAGAAATTACAATTAATTTTACTAGTATAATTGGTTTAGCGACTGCATTTTATTTGCTTCGTTTTTACAGGTAATGAAGATAGGATTATATTAAATTCTATTCAATAAATTGAAATGATAAGGAATTAGTCATGTTAGAATCATCAGTTACTTTAATTCAAGCTGGAGTTCCCGGAGGATGGGAATGGGTCATTATTGCTCTTGTTGTTCTTCTATTATTTGGTGCAAAGCGTATACCAGAACTTGCACGGGGACTTGGTCAAGGGATAAAAGAATTTAAAGGAGCAGTAGATGATGCCAAGCAAGAATTAGATGATGCAGCAGAAACTATAACTTCTGATAGCGATAAGTCAGAAGAATAATATTATACGTTACAAGAAATAGTATATATAATATTTAAATAATAAAATCAAGTTTCTGCCCCTCTATTTATTGTGCTTTATATGGAACTTTATCTTCGAGTTTTCGTTTTAATACTGTTTCAATTGACCTAAGCTAGGGTAAAGAGTGGTTTTCATGATTGAATTTTTACATCCTTGGATATTAATTGCTTCATTCTTTGTTCCTCTACTATTATGGTTATTTAAAAAGAAAAGTTCTTTTTTTGAAGGAACTATGCGTATTTCATCTTTTACATTATTTGAGGGAAACTTTCGTAGAAAAGGTGAGCTGAGATATAAGATAATTCTTTATCTAAAAATATTAACATTAGTGTTAATTATTATTGCTATTGCAAGACCACGGAAAATTGATCAATTGCAAATGATGAATGTTGATGTAGTTGATATTATTTTAGTTATTGATATAAGTAGTAGTATGTTAGCAGAAGATTTTAAGCCAAATAGATTAGAAGCAGTAAAAGAAGCAGCTCTGAATTTTATTGCTAATAGACCTAAAGATCGTATAGGTTTATTAGTATTTGCAGGAGAAACTTTTATTCAATGTCCATTGACAACTGACAAACAAGTTTTAAGTTCATTATTAAAGGATATACGTATTGCTGAAAAAGAATATGATGGTACAGCCATTGGCATGGCAATTGCAAATGCAACTAATCGTTTGCGAGATAGCAAAGCTAAGAGTAAGGTTATGATCTTACTTTCTGATGGTAGTAATAATGCAGGAGAACTTGACCCCATAACTGCTGCCGATCTCGCAAACCAATTTGATATAAAGATATATACTATTGGTGCAGCAACAGATCAATCACTAACATACATTCCAGGTGTTGGAAGAATGATCAATGAGATTGATGAAGAAACATTAAAAGAAATTGCGAAAGAAACTGGTGGAGAATATTTTAGAGCAAAAGACCAAGATATGCTATCAGAAATATATGCACAAATAGATAGTATGGAGCGAACGGAAATTGAAGTTAAGAGTTATACTAAATATAAAGAATTATTTGGATGGTTTCTTATACCGGCATTAATAATTGCAATGGGAACAGAGACATTAAGCCGAACAATTTTCAAAAGACTGACATGATTGCTTTTAGATTTCCATATATATTATTATTCTATTTAGTATTTTTATTTTCCTTAATTATTTGGATAAATATAGATAAAAAGCACAAGAAAAAAGTTTGGAGCAAGATAGATCCTGTGCTGAAGAATAAATTATTTTCAAGATTAGACACCAATCTTTTAAAATGGAAAAATCGATTAACAATTATTGGATTAATTTTTCTTATTTTTTCTGCTGCAGGTCCTCAAATTGGTACAAGAGTTTCGCCAATTGATAGAAAAGGTGTTGACTTAGTATTTGCAGTTGATGTTTCTGTAAGTATGAATGCGCAAGATATCAAACCAAGTAGGCTAGAAAAGGCAAAGTTTGAAATATCTCAAATAATAAATCAATTAAAAGGAGATCGTATCGGGATAATTGTGTTTGCTGGATCAAGTCATCTGTATTTACCATTAACTTCTGATTATGAAGCCACCCAGCTATTTCTTGATGCAATAGATACAAAAATGATTCCAAATCAAGGAACAGATCTTAGCACTGCTCTAAGAACTGGGATAAGTGTTTTTAATAAGGAAGATGATAAATATAAAGTTATGGTCCTTGTAACGGATGGAGAGAATCACGAAGGAGCAGCTATAGAGTTGGCTAGTGCAGCCTTAAAGAGTGGGATTATTACGCACTCTGTAGGTGTAGGTACTGATAAAGGGTCTTTAATTCCGATAAAGAATGGCCCCAATAACAATCGTTATAAAAGGGATAAAAAAGGTATTTTGATCACATCAAAGTTAAATGAAAATATGTTAATTGAATTAGCAAATGCAGGTGGCGGAATATATAGTCGATTTAATAATCGTGATTCTAAATATAAAGAAATTATATCTGCAATTGATAATATGGAGAAACGGTCAATAGCAACACACATTTATTCAGAATATGAGGATCGATATCAATCATTTGCTACAATTTCTTTTTTACTTCTAACTGCTGGATTAATAATGCCTACAAGAAAAAAAATATGAGAATATCACGATTAAAAATTAGTGTTTTTATTCTTTTTTCTTATTCATTTGCTATTTGTGAAGATAAAGGAATAATATTGTATAATAACAATCAATTTGATAAAGCTAGAGAATATTATGAGAAAATTTTATCAGAACGAAAAGAAGATGCTATTGCAAGTTTTGGATTAGGATCAACTGCATTCCAACAGAATGATTTATCATTGGCAATGAAGGGGTTTGAATCTGCTTTAAATACTGATGATATGAAGCTTAAATCCAGTGCTTATTATAATATGGCAAATGTGCTTGCAGAAAATAAAAGATTGGAAGAAAGCTTAGCTTTCTATAGAGAATCACTTGTTTTAAACCCAAATGATCTAGATTCTAAGATTAACTACGAGTTAGTCAAGTTTATGCTGCAAGAACAGCAAAATAATGAGAGCCAAGAATCAAATGAAGAAAAGGATAATAATAAAGATCAGTCAAACGATCAGAATCAAAGCAAAGATTCAAATCAAAATAATGAGAATCAAGATGAGAATCATAGTGATCAAACTGATTCTTCAAACAATAATGATGATGAACAAGAAAATGAAGAGAAAGAGAACAAAGATGATAAGCAGGATAAAGAAAGAGGGGATCAAAATTTATCTGATGATGGAAAACAGAAGAAACCAATACCTCAAGATAAACAAAATGCATCAGCAATACTTGATGCATTAAAAAATAATGAAAAGATAAATAAAAAGATGCAGATTTCTAAATCAAAGAGAAGAAAATTAGAAAAAGATTGGTAAATAATATGATTCATTATTTTAGACTTTTTCTTATTTATATATTTCTAGTTAATTATTTATTTGCAGGATCAGTTCGAGCTACAGTAGATGCGAATAGTATTACTATAAATGAAACTTTTACATTTAAAATTGAAGCCCAAGATACAGATAAAATACCTTCAGTAAATATTTCTTCATTATTAGATGACTTTACTATTGTGAGTGGTCCTGCCCAACAGACAAATTATTCTTGGACTAATGGGAAATCGACATCAACGAAGAGTTTATCATGGACGTTAGCACCTAATCGTGCAGGAAGATTAGTTATTCCTCAATTAATTATTTCTGCTGGAGGAAATAAATATAAAACGAAACAAATTCGAATAAATGTTCAAAAATCTGGTGCCGTTGCAAGCTCAAAAGAATTATTTGTATTAACCGAAATTGACAAAGATGAACTATTTATGGGGGAGCAAGTAACTGTAACATATAAGTTATATACACGAGTCCAACTTGGCCTTGAAAAAATTGACTATCCAAAAAGTATTGGCTTTTGGCAAGAGGATTTATCTATTCCACAACCCCCTCGTTTTAACAGAACTTCTATTAAAGGGGTAGAATATCAAGTTGCGACTTTATATAAAGTCGCTTTATTCCCTACAAAGACAGGACTTCTTGAAGTTTCACCAATGAGTGTTACAGCCCAAGTTAGAACAAAACCAAAAAATAATAGAAGATCAATATGGGATGACCCTTTTTTCAGCAGTTTTAATAATCGTACAATTAAAAAATTAATTAGAACGGATGCTGTTAAAGTAAATGTAAATCCATATCCGGAAGGACAACCTGCTGATTTTACTGGTGCAGTAGGAGATTTTAATATTCGCACATGGGTCGATACAAGCAAAGTTCGTATTAATGAAGCTGTTACCCTTAATATTGAATTACGCGGTACTGGTAATATTAATATGTTTAGTTTGCCTGAGATAAACTTTCCAGGAGACATGGATGTTTTTCCACCTAACACTACCTTTGAGAAAGAAAAATTATGGGATCAATATACTGGTACAATGATTTGGGAATATATATTAATCCCTAGAGCGTCTGGTAGATTTCAGATCCCACGGATTCAATTATCTTTTCTTAACCCAAAGAATGGATCTTGGAATAAGGTGGGAACAAAGTCTATATCATTGAATGTATTACCAGGTGAAGATAATTTTATTAGCAGTACTAAGGGTTTTACAAAAGAAGAGATTTCATTGTTAGGTAGCGATATTCGTTATAATACGACAAGTATACCTAATTGGGTACTACGAAATGAGCCAATGATATCAATCAGATCGTTATCTTCTCATATTATAGCAGCAATTTTATTTTTTCTCCCAATACCTATTGCGAGATTTAAAGGAAATAGGTTAAATAATGCTCGTAAACGCCAATCAAATAATGCGCTAAAGAAAGCCTTAAAAAAACTGAAGAAATCAGAAGACAATCCATTTATGCAGGTTTCTAGAATTATATATATATATCTTAAGGATCGTTTCTTTCTTTCTAGTGAACACTTAGATCCGTTATCAGTTCAACAAGCTTTAAAAGGGATTATTGAAACTGATCATCTAGAAGAATTAATAAAAATATTAAAATTATGTGATGCAGGTAAGTTTGGACCCGATGCATCTGAAGTTCAAGATAGACTTTTAGATGATGCTAAAAATATTTTATATAGACTGGATTCGAATAGATGAGACGTATACTAATTTTTATTTGCTATTTTTATGTTATTTTATATGCTGAAATGACTATTTCAGTCGATAGTTTATTTTCAATGGGTAATCGTTATTTTAACATAGAGAAATATGATTATGCGTTGGATGCATATTTAGCAATATTAGACCAAGTTGAGCATCCTGATCTATATTATAATATTGGTAATACATATTATCGTTTAGGTGATATAGGGCAAGCAATTTGGGCATATGAAAAAGGAATACAATTATCTCCTTTAAATAAAGATTTACAATATAATTTAGATTTTCTTAATGCACGTGTAAAAGATAGGATAGAGGTACCTAAAAATATGTTGTTTATTGAGATATATAGGACATTAAAAAGAAATATAAAGCTAAAGGATTTGTTACTCTGGGGTGGTTTAATGCTTCTTTTATCAGCATTTGCAACATTGTTTAAAGAATTTGGAATTTTAGATGTTCTTTTTGCATTTCGAATGCAGGTCTTTTTATTAATTGTAAGTGCATTAATTCATGTCATAGCTTTGGATAAATATTGGGAAATTTCTGATAAGAATGAAGGTGTTATTATTTCTCCAATTGTTAATGTGCGTTCTGCACCCATAGATAGAGATGAAAAGATAATTTTTCGTATTCACGAAGGATTAAAAGTTGATATTGTTCAGTCTCAACCAGGTTGGTTTGAAATAATACTACTTGATGGAAATAAAGGATGGATTTCTCATGAATCCTTATTGAGGTTGTAATGCTTAATAATATATATCTTTTTTTGGTGATTATTTTTTCTTTTATATTGGCACAAAACCATAATGATTTAAATCAGAAAAAATTAAAGGATGTATCCCCCAATTGGCCAGTTATTGTAAATAATACCCTTGATGATTCATCATCTTTTGATATGGTGCTAATAAAAGATTCTACTCAACTAATTTCAGAAGGATTTCGTGTTCAGATTTTAGCAACTCGTTATTTTGAATATGCTGATAGTCTTGCAATATCTATTAGCAACCAGATCACCGATAGTGTTTATGTAGAGTTTGAAGTCCCTAACTATAAAGTTAGAGTAGGAGATTTTATACATAAAGATTCTGCAGAATCTCTCCAGCAAGAATTGTTAGATATGGGTTATAAATCTACCTGGATATTGCGTTCGAGAATTACTGCTCAGAAAGCAGAGTAACTTCTTACCCTCCAAGTATTAAAGCAATTCTAAAAAAAGGTTTTGATAATTCTAATTCTTGTTTTCCAGCTAGAGGTGCGTTGTTTGCTTCCCATCCATTTGAATCATAAAGTGTAATATTATATCCTAAACTAAGGTCAAATCCAAACCAAGGCATTAAAGGATATCTTAATGACATGAAAGGGTTAATTACAGTTATATCTGTTGAGGCTTGGGTATTTAAATAACTTGGATTAGCATTATTAAATGAAGACCATATGTTTGTCCAGCTATTTGTACCTGAGTCTTTTAAAACTCGAATATTTGCATTCCCAAATAATAATGCTACACCAAAATTGATTTCAAGATTTCCATAAGGATTATAATTAGACTCAACATAAGGACCAGCAATTGATGAAGAAATTGTGATATCGCGGTTAATAGAATTTTCATCAGCACCATTAATATGTGTACTTCCAGAAAATCCCATTCCACCTATAAATAGATTATTATAAACATTAACAGCACCACCACCACCATTCATCATTAAAGCATTTTCTAAATTACCCATTCCAAAATTATCTACATTTAAATCTGTAATTTGATTATTTAGCTTACTCCACTCAATGGACCAAAGACCAAGCATATAACCCCCATAGCCTCTATATGCCTGTCCATAAAGTTGAGAAGATATAGTTATCAATAAGGTTAAAACCCATATATTTTTTTTTATCATAATACTTTTACTCCAAAAATTATTTTTTACCGTTTAGATAAATATTTAATAATGTGATACGTAAGAAAGTAATATTAATCAATAAAATTAGAAATAGGTAGTATTGAACTATAAAATATTATTTTGGAAAGTAATACGGCCATATTATTGCATCTAGTAGCATTGTTTGGATACAAAAAAAGGTTAAGCCGATAATACTAGCTATATAAAGCCAATTTGTTCTTTCAAAATTTGACATGAAGAACGAGGTAAGTAATATCACGGAAGAAAATCCAACAGTAAATAAAACAAGTCGAATAGCCAGCCACAAAAAAGGGGACGGATTATTAATCATTGCAAAGGTAAGATAAATCCAAATTGCAGATGGTAGAATAATACCAGCATATAGAATATTTATGAACCAAAAACCATATTTACCAAATAGTTTAAGATTATCTACATTAATATAAAATAATATATATAGAGTGAAAAAGAAATATCCGCCAGCTGCCAAAAACATAAAAATAGTATAATAGGGTCTTATTGATAGAGGTACGTTTCCCCATAGATTCATTCTAGTTAAAGGATTACTTATTAATCCATGAGCGTAAGAACCGAGTACACTTAGACCTCCAAAAATATTAATACAATAAAATAGTATAAGCTGCTTATTCATCTATTAGATATGATAATATACATTTGAAAAGATAAGCTAAATTAATATTGTGATTCAAATAAAATATTATTTAGTATCTGCCATTGACACCATTAATTATATCGTCGTAATTTTGCCATTATGACAGAGTTTAATTTAAATAGTGAATATCAACCTAACGGGGATCAGCCACAAGCTATTAATGCAATTGCATCTAGTCTAAAAGAAGGTTCCAAGCATCAAACTCTATTAGGTATAACCGGTTCAGGAAAAACATTTACAATGGCAAATGTAATTCAACAGTTACAGCGCCCTACTCTAATTATATCTCATAATAAGACTCTAGCAGCACAATTATACGGAGAATTCAAACAATTATTTCCCCATAATGCTGTAGAATTTTTTATAAGTTATTATGATTATTATCAACCAGAGGCATACTTACCCGTAACAGATACCTTTATTGAAAAAGATATGTCTGTTAATGAAGAAATTGATATTTTACGTCTAAAAGCTACAAGTTCATTATTAGCTCGAAAAGATGTGATTGTCGTTAGTTCTGTCTCATGTATTTACGGCATTGGTTCTCCTGCTGAATACCAACAGCAGGTTGTTCATGTTGAAAAATCAATTCACTTAAATAGAAGAGAGTTTTTTCGCAAACTTGTGAATATACATTATAACCGCAATGATGTGGTATTTGAAAGAGGAACGTTTCGTGTTCGTGGTGATATTATTGAAATTTATTTAGCTTATGAAGATATTGGTGTCCGATTAGAGATGTTTGGTGATACAATTGATTCTATATCGAGATTTAATCCTTTGACTGGTGAAGTATTGAAGGAAATGGCAAATGAATTTATTTATCCAGCAAAACACTTCGTTACTGATCAGCAATCTATAAAGAATATAGTTTCAGAAATAAGGGAAGAATTAACTAAAAGATTAGAAGAGTTGCGTTCAGATGGAGGATTGTTAGAAGCTCAAAGATTAGAGCAAAGAACTAATTTTGATTTAGAAATGATGTTAGAAGTTGGTTATTGCTCTGGAATTGAAAATTATTCTAGATATTTTTCAGATAGGAAATCTGGAGATCGACCTTATACATTAATAGATTTTTTCCCATCTGATTTTATTACAATCATTGATGAATCCCATGTAACTCTTCCCCAAATAAAAGGTATGTATAATGGTGATAGGGCAAGAAAAGAGGTTTTAGTAGAACATGGGTTTCGATTACCTAGCGCATTAGATAATAGGCCTTTACAAATAAATGAATTTTTACCTTTACAGAATCAAATTATATATGTTTCAGCAACTCCAGGGGATAAAGAACTTGAATTGTGTGGCGGTGAAGTAGTAGAACAAATTATTCGTCCTACAGGTTTACTTGACCCTAAAGTAGAAGTAAGAAAAACAGAAGGACAAATAGATGATATAATTGGAGAAGCTAGATTAAGATCAAATAAAAATGAAAGAATATTAATTACTACTCTAACTAAACGCATGTCAGAAGATTTATGTGAATACTTGAGAGGTGTAAATCTTCGTGTTCGATATCTACATAGTGACATTAACTCTCTTGAACGAGTTAAAATATTAAGAGATCTAAGATTAGGAGAATTTGATATTCTTGTCGGAATTAATTTGCTCAGGGAAGGTTTGGATTTACCTGAAGTTTCACTTGTTGTTGTTCTAGATGCCGATAAGCAAGGTTTCTTGAGAAGCCATACATCATTAATGCAAGTTGCGGGGAGAGCAGCTCGTCATCAAGATGGTTTTGTAATTCTTTACGCAGATAAAATTACTCCAGCAATGGAAAATTTAATTAATGAAACACAACGTAGAAGAGAGATACAAAAAGCATACAATAAGGAAGAAGGTATTACTCCAACTACAATCTCTAAATCTACAGAAAATATTTTATTTAGTACTTCGGTAGCTGATTCTATTGAACATGAAGATTATGATAAAGTTTTAAACCGTAAAGGGGATGATTTTTCCAAAATGGATAAAAAGTTAGCGCTTGATATGATGAGAAAAGAGATGTTGGAGGCTTCAGATGATTTGAAATTTGAAAAAGCTGCAAAACTGCGTGATGAGATCAAAAAATTAGAAAAAGAATTGGAAGGAATATTTTAATGAAAATATTTGTAACTGGAGGTGCTGGTTATATAGGCTCCCATGTTGTTATGCAGTTATTAGATGCTGGTCATAAAGTAACGGTTTATGATGATCTATCGCTGGGTTTTAAAGAAAATGTCGATGATAGAGCAAAATTTATCAAAGGTTCAACATTAGATATAGATCTTTTAAAAATATCCATGTCAGATGACTTTGATTTAGTTATTCATCTTGCAGCTTATAAAGCAGCAGGAGAATCAATGGAACTTCCATCAAAGTATTCAAATAATAATATTAATGGTAGTGTCAATCTGCTGAATTTGATTTTAGAACTGGGAATCAAGAATATTATTTTTTCTTCTACGGCTGCAGTATATGGTTATCCAAATTATATACCTATAGATGAAAATCATGACTTAAACCCAATCAATTTTTATGGGTATACTAAGCTAGTTATAGAAAATTTAATTCAGTGGTATGCAAAATTAGGGAAATTAAACTATGTTATTTTCAGATATTTTAATGCAGCTGGTTATGATACTAAAGGTCGAATAAAATGTTTAGAACGAAACCCCGCAAATTTATTGCCTATAGTAATGGAAACTGCAAATAAATATCGAAAAGAGGTGGAAATATTTGGTGATTCCTATGATACAGCTGATGGTACTGGAGTACGTGATTATATTCATGTTAGTGATTTGGGGCAAGCACATGAGGATGCAATTAATTTTCTATCTGATCAAAAAAGTAATTTGATAACAAACTTAGCAACAGGCGAAGGATATTCAGTTTATGAAATTATTAGGCGTACAGAGAAACTATCAGGTAATAAAATTAATTATCATATATCTAAAAAAAGAGCGGGAGATCCTCCAGTTGTAATAGCTTCATCAAAATTAGCTTATGATAAGCTTACTTGGGAACCGCAATATTCTAATATTGATACAATTTTAGAAAGCATGTGGAATATTTATAAAGAGATTAACTAGGAGTATTAAAAGTGATTGATATCGAAAAATTACAATCAAGATCAGGCATTATTGGAAATTCAGAATCGATAAGAGAAGTTCTAGATTTAATTGCTCAAGTTGCTCCTGTTGATATCGCTGTCTTAATATCTGGTGAATCAGGTACAGGGAAAGAAATGATAGCAAAAGCTATGCATAAATTTAGTAAGCGGTCACAAGATGATATGATTACTGTAAATTGTGGAGCTATACCTGCTGGAATCATTGAAAGCGAGTTGTTTGGACACAAGAAAGGATCTTTTACTGGCGCGAATGAAGATCGAAAAGGGTATTTCGAGAGCGCACATAAGGGAACAATATTCCTCGATGAGATAGGAGAGACTCCTCTGGAAACTCAAGTTAAACTTCTTCGTGTTTTAGAAGCAGGAGAATTTATGCGCGTGGGCGATTCCAAGACTTTATATACTGATGTGAGAGTGATAGCAGCAACGAATAAAGATCTTCGTGAACTTGTAAAGAAAAATCAATTTCGACAAGATCTCTATTTCCGCTTAAAAACAGTTCAAGTTGATTTACCACCATTAAGAAATAGGATTGAAGATATTTCTCAGCTTGTCGAGCGTTTTTCCCTAGAATTTACGCGTGAAAATGATATCCCTTATAGGGGATTTATTCCGGAAGCGATTCGTCATATGAAAAGTTATGATTGGCCTGGAAATGTAAGAGAACTTAAAAACTTTGTTGAAAGTATCTTAGTTTTACAAAAAGGAGAAAGAATTACTTTAAAAATGGTTGAAGATAAATTAGATGTGCCTCAAAAAATTCATAGTGATAATTTACCTATTGTTGTAAATCAATCTGCAGAACAAGCGGAAAGGGAACTGATTTTAAGACAATTATTGTTATTGCGTCAGGATGTCGGACTAATTAAAGATAGAATGGATAATAGTAAAAACTTATCTGTTCCAGCTTCATCAGATGTATCTATCTTTCACAATGATGATCATGCCTTAGTAAGAGATAATATGGAAGTAGATCCAGATGGACAAAAACTATTACGCGATGATGCAATTGGTGATATGTCTCTTGAAGAACTTGAAAGAGAAGCAATTGTCCGAACATTAAATTATTTTAATAATAATCGTCGAAAGGCTGCAAAATCTTTGGGTATGAGTGAAAGAACATTATACCGTAAAATACATGATTATGGTTTAGCTAAAAAAAATAAATCATATAGGTCTTCAAACTAATGAAGCAAATTATTTATATAATAATTATACCATTATTTTCAGGTTGCATATATTATTCAATGGCTGGATCTATACCTCCACATATTAATAGTATTTCAATCCCAATGGTTGAGAATCAAACAGTAGAATTCGGAATTTCAGAGGCAGTAACTGATAATCTGGTTAATCAATTTTTGGAAACGAATATTCTCAGATTAGATGAAGAAAATAATGCTGACTCTATTTTAAAGGGAAAAATAGTTCGTGTGAAAGATGCTCCTTATACATATACTAAGGAGGAGTCAGTAACAGAATACCGCTTCACAATTACGATGGAATTGGAGTGGTATGATATTGTAAAAGATAAAGTAATGATAAAAAAACAATACTCTGGTTTTGGTGCATATGGATTGAGCGGTGATATCAGTTCAGATCAGATTGATAATGACGGTGATGGTTTGGTTGATAGTGAAGATGAAGATGAATTTGGAGACCCAAGAGAATATGCAACAAAAGTCGCTGTAAAAAAGATAGCTCAAGATATATTAAATGAAATAATGACATCTTGGTAATTAAGTTTTTGAAAGGAAAAGAAAATAAAAATGAAAAAAAGATTTCTATCTGATATATCAGATGTAGATGGTAAGGAAGCAACATTTGACGGTTGGGTATATAATACTCGATCTATTGGTAAAATTTGGTTTCTAATTTTACGTGATGGTACTGGTATGACTCAGTGTGTAGTCTCATCAGATGAAACTAGTGATAATGTATTTGATTTAGAAAACACTTTGACGCAAGAGACCTCTATTACTGTTACAGGTATTGTGAAAAAAGAGCCGCGTTCAATAGGGGGGTATGAAATATTAGTTAAAAATATTGTAGTTCATCAATTAGCTCAGGACTATCCAATTTCGTTAAAGGAACATGGAACCTCATTTTTAATGGATCATAGACATCTATGGATACGATCTAAAAGACAACATGCTATTTTAAAAATTCGTCATCAAGTAATTAAATCATGTAGAGATTTTTTGGATTATAATGGATTTACTTTAGTTGATACCCCGATTTTTACTGCAAATGCTTGCGAAGGTACATCTAATCTATTTAATGTTGATTATTTTGATAGATCCGCTTATTTAACTCAAAGCGGTCAGTTGTATTCTGAGGCAAGTGCAGCGAGTTTTGGAAAAGTATATTGTTTTGGTCCAACATTTCGTGCTGAAAAATCTAAAACGCGAAGGCATTTAACAGAGTTTTGGATGGTTGAGCCTGAAATGGCATATTATGATTTAAATGATAATATGGATTTAGCTGAACAATTTGTTGAGACTATTGTTCAATCGTGTCTAAAAAACTGTAAAAATGAACTAGATATACTTGAAAGAGATACTTCTTTTCTAGAAAAAGTTAAAGCGCCTTTTCCGCGTATTACTTATGATGAAGCTGCTAAGATACTGAGTGATAATGGGGCAGATTTTACATATGGAGATGATTTTGGGGGGGCAGATGAAACAATTATATCCGAACAATATGAAAAACCCATAATGGTGCATCGATGGCCAGTAGATGTTAAGGCATTTTATATGAAGCGTGATAATAATAAACTAGCTTTAGGTGTAGATATGCTTGCCCCTGAGGGATATGGAGAAATTATTGGTGGAGGTCAAAGAGAGGATGATTTGGAGATATTAGAGAAAAGAATAGAAGAACATGGGTTAGATAAAAAAGATTTTAAATGGTATTTGGATTTGAGAAGATATGGATCAGTTCCCCATTCAGGTTTTGGTTTAGGTATTGAAAGAACAGTAGCTTGGATAACTGGAATAAAACATATTCGTGAAACTATCCCATTTCCTAGAACAATTTCTCGATTAGAGCCATGATATTTTCTCGTAAACGTATTTCTATATTTGGTGGAAGAGATGTAAGTAATGAAATATATCATAAAACTTATTTACTTGGTGGGTTATTAGCTAAAGAAGAATATTTAGTATATTGTGGCGGTGGGGAAGGTGTTATGGAAGCAATAGCTAAAGGAGTGTATAAAAATAAAGGTACTTGTATAGGTATTTTGAAGGGTGATTCTTTATCTGAAATGAATAAATATATAACTATACCAGTATCAACTAATATGGGTATATCACGGAACGCTTTGCTTGCATATAATTGCGATGTTGCTGTAGCCATTAGTGGCAAATATGGAACATTATCTGAAATTTCATATGCGTTTCAATTAGAAAAGCCTGTTATTGGTTTAAATAGCTGGAATTTAACTGGTCTTAAAAATGTAAATGAACCAAGTCAAGTAATAGATTTTATAAAAGAGAATACATAATTATTAAGATTGTATTGTAGATGAAAATAGCCTTGTGCCAAATAAATCCAACTGTTGGATCCTTTAAGAAAAATAAGGAATTAATACTACGTAATTATATGGAAAGTCTAGATTGTGGAGCTGATTTAGTAGTATTTCCAGAAATGTCTATAACCGGTTATCCAATTTCTGATTTATTGTATGAGGATGGTTTTGTTGATCAAAATATGATTATTTTAGATGAAATTATTTCTATATCAACAAAACCAATGATTATAGGATATGTTCATCAAGAGGAAGGTCGTTTATTTAACTCTGCTGCTGTTTGTCTTAATGGAAAATTCTTTTTTAGGTATGATAAAATATTGTTACCTACCTATGATGTTTTTGATGAAGACAGATATTTTTCTCCTGGCAAAGAATTGGGATTATTTGAGATTGATATCAATGATAAGCAAATGGTTATTGGCCTACAGATATGTGAGGACCTTTGGGATCATGAATATGATCGTAAAATTTCTGATGAGCTATCTAAATCGGGTGCATCATTTATTGTAAATATTTCAGCATCTCCTTATCATAGTTTAAAGTTCAATGAAAGAATAGAATTAATTAAGAATAAAGTAAATAAGATAAAAAAACCAATCTATTATTGTAACCTAGTAGGCGCACAGGATGAACTTATTTTTGATGGTGAGTCTCTTGGGGTAAGTAGCGATGGGAAATTAGTTGGCTTAGGAAAAAAATTTTCAGAAGATATAGTCTATATTGATTCTAATTCAAAAATACCAATTCCTAAACCAAAAATCGATAGATATTCTGAGGTGTATAATGCACTTGTACTTGGTGTTAGAGATTACTTTGATAAGACTTTTCATTCAGAAGCCGTAATTGGACTTAGTGGAGGGATTGATTCGTCTCTAGTAGCATGTATTGCAACAGATGCTCTTGGTTCTAATAAAGTACATGGTGTTTCTTTACCTTCAATAATTTCAAGTGATCATAGTAAAAGTGATGCAAAAGATCTTGCTTCTAATCTCAATATTGACTTTAGATCAATATCTATAAGTAGTATTATCGATGAATATGAGGATACCTTGAAAAATGAATTTCTTGGAACAGAAAAGAATGTGGCTGAAGAGAATATACAGGCTCGAATAAGAGGTGATATTCTTATGGCATTAAGTAATAAATATAATTGGCTTGTATTATCGACAGGAAATAAGACAGAAATGGCTTTAGGTTATTGTACTTTATACGGTGATATGTCTGGAGGGCTATCTGTTATATCGGATTTATCAAAGAATGATGTATATGCGTTAGCGCATAAAGTAAATTCCATAGCTGGATATGATAGAATTCCAAAGAACTGCATTGAAAAACTTCCATCCGCAGAATTATCTGAGGAACAATTCGACCCATTCGATTATAAAATTGTAAGCCCCTTGGTTGATCGAATTATTGAGGACTGTGAGCCCCCATTTACTTTAATTCAAGATGGTTATGATTCTCAACTAGTTTATGATATATATAATAGGATCAAAGTTAATGAATATAAGCGTAGGCAAGCTGCACCTGGCTTGAGAATCAGTTCTAAAGCCTTTGGTGTAGGAAGAAGGATTCCCATCGTTAATCATTATAAATACCAGGAGGAATAATTGAAAATATCCCCTTATTTTTTATTGCTCTTTACATTATTATATGGTCAATCTGAAGCCCCAGTAGATTATTGGACTAAATTAAGTCAAGGTGAGAAAGTTGCATTTGTTAATGGTGCTTATGGCGGCGTAGCCAGAATGAAGATGCATCATGAAAGAGAAGTTCAGAAACAATATATGAAGGATCCATATTGGGTTCAGCCATATTATATTAACAGATTTTATGATATAGTTGATGAGCATATATCTCAAGGTGTAACATATGATTTAAATATAGTCGCTGGGCACTTAGATGCATTATATGCAAACTATGATAATAGAAATATACCCGTATTAGAAGCTATACGGATAGTTTCTGTTGCCCAAGATGGCGAACCTCAGAAAGCAGACTTGATCTTGCTAAGAGCTCAAAAAAAATATAGTCCTTAATTAAGTATAATAATTTCTTTGGTAAAAAGTATAGAGTTTGGTACAAGAACTTTTTTATCCTCAGACTCTATCGTAGTATAACGCAAATCAATTTTGATAACTTTTCCCTCGTGACCAACAATGTTGATTTTATCATTAATTTTGAAAGGCCTATGTAGTAAAATAATAGAACCGGCGATTAAATTTGAAACTACATCTTTTAAAGCGAACCCAAGAGCAAATCCTGTTAATCCTAGACCAGCAACTAATGCGGAGACATTTATTCCGAAAGTTCCAAGTGAAGTAATTAACCCAAAAATTATAAGACCAATTTTTGCAATTCGACCGATAAGTAATAAAAGTTGTTTATTTAAGCCTCGCTTATCTGCTATTCTTAATATCAAAAATTGGGAAAAAATGCCGCTAATCCAAAAAAATAAGAATATTAAAATACTGAAAACTAAATTTGGCAGAAATTCAGCAATATTCTGATATATGCTATTTAATATTAGCTCTATGTCCATTCTTCAACTTACGTTCAAAGACAACTTTACCCAAAATAAATTGGGTATAAATAATTTTAAGATTAATGAGTTTATATAGTCAATACATCTTGAGCTACTTAATTTCGTCTTAATGAATAAAAGCAAGATAAGAAATTTTTGTATTATAGCTCATATTGATCATGGCAAGTCAACATTAGCAGATAGGCTATTAGAAGATACCAATACTTTATCTAAAAAAGATATGCAGAACCAAGTTTTGGATAGTATGGATTTAGAGAGAGAGCGAGGAATTACAATTAAAAGTCATCCTATACAGATCCATTGCAAACACAATGATGGTGAATTATATATATTAAATCTTATTGATACACCTGGCCATGTTGATTTTTCTTATGAAGTATCTAGATCGCTAGCTGCTTGCGAGGGTGCCTTATTGGTGGTAGATGCTGCGCAGGGGGTAGAAGCACAAACAGTAAGTAATACCTATTTAGCAATCGAAAACAATTTACAGATTATACCTATAATTAATAAAGTAGATCTACCTAGCGCCCAAATAGAGGATGTTGAACAACAGCTAATTGAATTAATAGGATGCGATAAAGATGAAATCATTCATGCTAGTGCAAAAGATGGTATAGGTATAGAATTTATTTTTGATGCAATTATCAATAGAATTCCACCTCCAGATGAAAAAATCGAATCGCCTCCTAGAGCTTTAATTTTTGATTCTACATATGATAATTATCGAGGTGCTATACCTTATGTGCGTGTTGTTGATGGGGTATTGAAGGCTGGGGCTACAGCAAGATTCTTTGGCCATAATCATGAATATGAAATAACAGAAGTTGGACATTTTGTGATGAAGATGGTGAAAACAGATGAATTAAAATCTGGTGATGTAGGGTATGTTATCGCTAATATTAAAGATGTATCGCATATATTACCAGGCGATACTCTAACAACAAAGCAGAGCCCATCTGAAAAACCTCTTTCTGGATTTAAGCATATAAAACCAATGGTTTTTTCTGGTCTATACCCATCTGATAGTGATCACTATAATCAACTACGAAGCGCATTAGATAAACTAAAATTAAATGATGCATCATTGGTATATGAACCAGAGACCAGTGAAGCTCTAGGCTTTGGTTTTCGTTGTGGATTTCTTGGACTATTGCATATGGAAATTATTCAAGAACGTTTGGAAAGAGAGTTTGAGGTCAACTTGGTAACCACCACTCCAAATGCCCGATATCTTGTTATAACTAAAGACAGAACAGAGATTGAGGTAGACACTCCAGCTAAAATGCCTGCAAGCTCATATATCGATGATATTAAAGAGCCATACATGTCTTGTGAAATAGTTACACCGATAGATTATATAGGAAATATTATGAAATTATGTCAGGGTAAGCGAGGTATATATAAAAACACTAATTATTTGACGAAAGATAAAGCACAATTACACTATGAACTTCCTTTGGCAGAAATTATTTTTGATTTTTATGATAAATTAAAATCACTTAGCCGAGGTTATGCATCTTTTGACTATGCCTTATCTGACTATCGCGATGGAAAATTAATGAAACTTGATATTCTTTTAAATGGAGATATTGTTGATGCCTTATCTATAATAACGCATGCTGATGATGCGTATGATCGTGGGGTTGCACTATGTAGCAAGTTGAAAGAACTAATACCAAGACAATTATTTGACGTCCCTATACAAGCAACGTTGGGGACAAAAGTAATTGCTCGATCTACTGTAAAGGCATTGAAAAAGAATGTAACCGCGAAATGTTATGGGGGTGATATCACTCGCAAACGCAAATTATGGGAGAAACAAAAGCAAGGCAAAAAAAGGATGAAATCAATTGGAAAAATCGCCATTCCACAGGAAGCTCTCTTGGCGGTACTACAGATAGATAAATAATAACTATTTCATTCTATGAAAAACTCAAATTACTGGTCAACAACAAATTCACCTCTATATAGTTTTATTTTTACTATACCTTTATTTCTGATATATGAAATCGGTGTTTTTACTATTTCAGTAAATGATATTGTAATATTAAGGAATGGTGCAGATGTATTAATGCGCCAAGTATTAGGACTATTTGGCATTTATGGGGTTTATGGATTTAGCGCCTCATTTATGATTGGATTTATGGTTGCTTTTTTACGACAAAAGAAATCTCTTGAATCTACTGTTATCAAAGGAGAATATCTAATTTGGATGTTTTTCGAAAGCATATGTTGGGGGGTAATACTTTTTGTTTTAATGGGGTTTACAGCTCCTTTATTAATGGCTAATTCTACGGGAACAATGTTACAACAGGTTGTTTTATCAATTGGAGCAGGTATATATGAAGAATTTGTTTTTCGTGTTATTCTTATTGCTGGATTTGGCTCTATATTAGGATTTATTTTTCAATGGAAAAAAATTGCTAAAATTACGAGCGGCATCATTCTTTCAGCCGCATTATTTTCATTATTTCATTTTATGGGCGATTATGGTGAAGAGCCAAATTTCTCTGTATTTATGATGCGTTTTATCGCAGGGATTTTTCTAGGTTTGATCTATGTATTTCGGGGTTTTGGTCCTGCAGCATATGCTCACACTGTCTATGATTTAATTATTCTTACTCTTGTAACAACACAATTATAATTTTTTATAAGTAATTGATTTAAATGTATTATTTTTTAAATGAAAATTTTAAGTAAAATGAAGAAATATTTATTTAGCATATTTATCTTCCTATATAATCCGATTTCTGCACAATCAACGATCAGTGATCTGAATATTTATATATATCCTGAATACTATTATAGCGGTATTATGGTAGAAATAAATGGTGAAGTTGACTTATCAGATATCCCTTTTTCTATGGAGATGCTTGTTCCAGCAATGACAGATTCTGTTTTTTTTGTATCAGGATCTCCTAATGATCAATCTGAAGTAAAAACGTTAAATATAAAGGATGCGAATTCAATGAGATGGGTGCATCTAGAATTAAATAAATCTCCATTTAGAATTTTTGTTTTTTATAACCCTTTTAATTCTTCAGTTACTAGAGAGATTCAATATCCTCTACAATTTTCAACTTCATTAAGTGAATTTCATGTTTTTGTTCAAGAGCCACTTATTTCAACTAGTTTTAATATTGATTTAGAATCAACTTCGAATAAAGATCAACATAATATTGTTTTTCATCAGATACATTTTCAAGGATTAAAAGAGATGTCTAAAGAGATAATTAATCTATCATATGATAATCTCTCTGGTAAAACTACTATGCAATATTTGCAAGGTAGATTATCTGAGAATTCAATTAATAATGATGAGTCCACTCAACAAAAAGATAATAAAATCCCAAAGCGACATAGGCTTCCTTTATGGGAACCAATTGCAGTATTAGGTGTTTTATCTGTTTTATCTGGGGTGTTATTTTTTAATAATAATCAGAATAAGAAAAATGGAAAAAACAAGAATTTTTGTTCAAAATGTGGTAATAAATTAGATAAGAGCGATAAATATTGTTCTATTTGTGGGAGTAATATATAATGTGGCCTATCGTATATGATTTTGGCATAATCCGCATTTTAGGGTTTGAATTTCATTTAGCAATTTATTCATATGGTTTAATGTTAGTAGTTGCCTTTTATACTTGTTATGCATTGTTATTTAAGGAAATGAAACGCTTGAATTATGATGAAAATATAGCTTCAGATATTATTACTTCAGCTGCCTTAGGTGGTATCATTGGGTCGAAGATATATTACTTAATAGAAAACTTTGATCGAGTAATTATTGATCCATATGGAATGATTTTTAGCGGTGCGGGACTTGTATTTCTTGGGGGATTAATGGGCGGCACAATAGGTGTTACAATTGTTCTGAGAAAGAATAGATTACCATGGTTGCAATTTGCTGATATTATCGCTCCATTATTGATTATTGGGTACTCTATTGGAAGAATAGGCTGTTTTCTAGTAGGTGATGATTATGGCTTACCTACAAAATCAATTTTCGGCATGTCGTTTAAAATAGGCGCCCCCCCAACAACATATGAATCAATTGCTTATAATTATCCTTGGTTAGATATCTCTAATTGGAATCCTGGTGATATAATAACTGTTTATCCTACTCAAATAATTGAATCTATTATAGGTTTTGGAATTTTTATATTTTTATGGAATAAAAGAGATAAGATAATAACCCAAGGTAGTTTATTTTTTACTTATTTAATTATTGCAGGTATGGAACGATTCTTTATTGAATTTATTCGTTTAAACCCAAAATATTTATGGATTATAAAAGATGTCATTGGATTTTCTGGTGCACAAGTTATTTCAATTATTATGATTAGTATTGGGATATTTATGTTGATTAACCCCCCACAAAAGTCTGAAACAAAAGAAGCAAGCTAATCATATAAACCCTATGATTAGGGCTGTTCTCAGTTGTTTATTTATTAGTAGTCTATTAGCTCAAGAATTTGATGCTTATAATCTTCCTACTAAACTAGAGAATCAACAATTTTCTATTCATAAAATAATAAAGGGGCATGGTGGGTGGACTTTTTATATAGATCTTGATTCAAGGTTAGTAGCAAGTCAATCATCTGTGGGAAATTTTTATTTTACTGGTGGATTCGGTGATAATTACGATTCATTTATTGATCCTATTGGATTTAGTATTTCAAATTTAGATTTATATATTTTTGATAAAAGTCAAAATAAAGTTTTTCGTTTTGATTATTCTTTAAATCTCATCAATAGCTTAGACCTAAGTCCTAATTTTAAAAGATCGAACCTAGTTGTAGATGATTTTGCAATAGATAATTGGGGCAATTATTATCTTCTTTCTAAAAATGATAATGCAATTATTCGAGGAAATATTTCAGGTATAGATCCCCTTATATTTATTGATTTAGATCAGCAAATTATTGATAGAGATTGTTGCGATAAAATTAAAATTAGTTCTAATGGAGATATTGCTCTATTGTATCCATGCTCAAAACAGTTAGTTATATTTAATCGATTGGGAAGATTAAAAAATAAAGTAAAATTTTTAATGGATGATCCAATCACTTTCACAGATATGAAAGACTCATGGGCCGTGCTAAATAATCAAGGAGAAGTAGAGATAATTGATAAATTAATATCAAAACAATTTTCAATTCCATTAATTGATAATGAATATTCGATAGATCTAACCAATTATCATCATAAGATATTATGTTTAACAAATCAAAGGATAATAGAATTTTATCTTGATTAGTCGAATTATTCTGATTGGTTTGTTTTTTTCTATTACGAAAGGACAAATCATATCAACATTAGATACAATTAATGTTTCTACATATCCATCAGAGATTAAGCTCAAACATAATTTGATAATTGATACAACTTTTTCAATTATAAATAAAGATATTGATTCTATTGAATATTCGTTAGATCCAATTAATGGGTTGCTATATGTAACTAAGCAAAAAAGAATATCCAAATCCATCATTGTTACATATGATTATTATGCAATATCATTGCCAATAAAAATCGGCCCAAAATGGGTAGATCTTCCTTTGATAGATTCTTTGATGTTAGATAACGATCAGAGTAAGGATATTGAATTAACTTCATATCCAATAGTGAAAGAAAAGGAGTCGATTTATTCTTCTGGGACATTTTTTAGAAATTTGAATATTGCTCCAAGAGGAGGCTCTGAGTTCAGTGGAGGATTTCAAATGCAGATACAAGGATCTTTAGGCGATGATATAGAGGTTGGCGGTATGTTATCTGATCAAAATTTTCCTATACAACCAGATGGAAATACAAGCAATTTAGATGAGATTGATAAAATATTTTTTCAAATAAACCACAATAATTTTGAAATCAGAGCTGGTGATGTGGATATAAATATTGAATCAGGTAAATATTTAAATGTAAAAAGAAAAACTGTTGGTATTAATAATCAGTTTAAATTTAATGGAGTATCGGGAAATGGTGCTGTCGCTGGTTCAAAAGGAGTATCACACCAATTAGAATTTAAAGGCGTTGATGGAAAGCAAGGACCATATAATCTTACGGCAAAAAATGGTAATAAAGATATTATCATTATAGCAGGATCTGAGAGAGTATGGTTAAATGGAGTCCGATTGCATCGTGGAGAAGATTATGATTATACAATTGATTATAGTCTAGGAGAGATATTCTTTATGCCAAAAAATATATTATTTTTTGATAGTGATCTATTTATAGAATACCAGTATGGTGACGAACAGTATAATCGCAACCTTTTGTCTTCATCGATAAATAAAGAATTAAACAATAGAGGTAAAATTCAATTAAGTTGGATTCGGGAATACGATCAAACATTAAATACAAATAATGAAATCAATAGTGATGCGTTATCCTTATTCAAAGAGTCGGGAGATAGAGAGATATATGTTACTGGATCTATCGAGGACTCATCGGGTATATATATATTATTAGATAGTATCTATATTTTTGATTCCACAAATACAATTATTGGGCAACATTATCAGGTATCATTTACTTACGATAGTAAAAATGGCCAATATGTAAGAAAATTATCTAATAGTGGGGTTCTCTATTATCAATGGGTCGATAGAAAGAATATAGAATTACTAAATGAATCAATAGATTACTATAGCCCTGTAAGAGAATTAGTTGCACCAGAAAGTCATCAGTTAGTTCAAGCATTAAGTAACTATCGTGTCAATCATTGGTTAGATCTGTCCTTTGAAATGGCATTATCAGATTATGATCGTAATAATATGTCTAGCATAGATGATAATGATAACCAAGGTATTGGACATCAAATAAAAATATCAGGTAACCAGATCGCATTAACTAATAACCTAATTATTGGTTATGAGGTTTCACAGTGGGGTAGAAATAAAAAATTTCATTCATTGCAAAGAGATCGGGCAATAGAGTTTAATCAAGATTGGAATATTTTACCTTTATATGATAAAAATGAACTAATGCAAAATTTCAATTCGACTTTTTCTATTGATTCTCTATTATTAGTTAATACAAACCTATCAAGATACACGATTGGATCTAACAGGAAAGAAAGGGTCCAATTAGATTTTAAAGGTAGTACTAATTTTTTTAATAAAATTTCTGGAAAAATTAATCAAGTCCATTCTAATAATGAGTATTATCAAACAATAGATTTTAATACAAAACTATTTTCAGGTTCTATCCACCCAGTGATTGATTATAAAAATGAATATTCCGATAAATTATATCATTTTAATCATCTTACATCTGGACTTCAATTTAATGGAAAACGATTACAGAGTATTTTAGGATTTGGGCAAAGAGAAGATTTTATATATAATGATAATAAAGAGGTTTTATTCTCAAAAGGATATTTTGGTGAAGTTGATATAAAATATAAATCTTTATCTGGATGGAATCACTCGATTGTATATCGTAAGAGAATTAAGAATGAGTTTATAGATGATCAAAAAATTAATTATGATTTATTACAAACCAGGATTTTCCTTAGAAAGTCAAAAATCCCATTGCGTTATGATGCAAAATTTAAAATTGAAGAGGTGCTGACAGAGCAAAGGATGGCAGTGTATGATTCCGTAGGGCTAGGTTTAGGAACTCATCGTTACGATATACAATTTGAAGAATATGTTCCAGATCCTAATGGTGCCTATATAGCTTACACAGTATTATCAGGAAGTCGAAGACCAACAACGAAATTTGAAGGTATTCAGCGTTTAGAATACGATTTTAGTAAAAAATATAAAACATTTTTAAAAAATATTAAATATCGCATGGATTGGAAATGGGATTTTAATGGCGATAATTTTCATATCAATAAATACAGGAGAAATAATTTAGAAAGCGAGTCAGTAGTGCTTTCTAAATCGAAACTACTTAATGAAATAAACTACTTAAACCAAAAAGGTAATCAAATAAAGATGTGGAATGTAAATGAGAGAGATTTAAATAGTTTAGACCCAAGAGGACCTGATTTAAGAATTAATAATGAAAATGGGGTAGATTATTTAAAACCAATTATGAGAGAAATGCATTTTGGTTTGAAATTAGATCAACATCGCACAAATATTAAGTCTAGTTTTTCTTCATTGAGAGATCGTAGTGCAGCTGGATATTGGTCTGAAATTGGGTTAAAAAAACGTTTCTCTTCTGTTTTACATATAGAAGGGTATTTGCAATATGGATATGATAAAGGCACTCATCAGTTAAATAGCTATTCATCTTCGTTAAAAGGTATACAATTTAATTTACTGCATTTTTTTAGTTCAAAAGGCCGAATACAAACTAGATTTGAATGGTCGAATGTGGATTTATTCGGTGAAGCAAATTACTTGCCCCCTGAGGCTCTCCGGGGAAATGCTGTTGGTGAAAATAGAAGAGTTACCATAAATGGTAATATTTTTCTAAAAGATAATTTTTCAATAAATATAAATATTAATTATATATCTGATATTCGATATGACAATTTTATCAATATGAGCGGGGAATTACGTGCCTATTTTTAAGATAATATTAATGGCTACGTCTATTTTATATAGTCAAGTAATAGAGTTGAAAGTTAGTCAGGAAGAAAAAATAGAAATGTTAGATGCTGCAAGCGTAAAAGACTATCTAGATTCGTTAATAAGAAATGATAATAGCATAAATCATATCTATACACTTGCTTCAATTAAGGGAACCGAACCTATTAATGTTACATATACTTCAAATCATGAATTAATTGAAATTGATACAATTCTTATTAGAAGTAATAAAGAAGTAAAAAGACAGACTTATCAGTCATTGTTAAAATCAATATTAAATATTTCATCTGAGAAAGATATTTTTCAACAAATTGAGCATTTAAAGTCATCCTATAAATTTATGCAGAATAGTATTCATTTTGGATACGGTAAAACTAAAGAGGGAGGATTAGCCCTTGTATTAGATATAGTTCCTGAATTTCAAAATAATATTTCAGGATTATTTGGGACAAATAGATCTGATAATGGAAGTTGGATTACTAATGGTGAGATAGAATTATATTTGGAAAATATATGGTCTACTGCAAGCAATTCTTTATTTCACTGGAAAAGACTAGATGAAAAATCAGAAATAGTATCATTTCTGCACTATGAACCAACCTTATGGAACTTACCTTTTGGATTACAGTTTACATTTGGTAAAGAATTAAGAGATAAAGAATATATTTTACACAAAAGGGACTTTAGGGTTTTTTCTAGACCGAATCGTTATGGAAAATGGTTTTTTGGTAGCAATTCTTTAACAATTACGCCTACAAGTATTGGCTATTCACTGGGCCTTTTTAACCATAGATCTTCTTCTATTTTATTAGGGGTTGTAAATGATCAAAGGAACCATAGATGGATTCCAACTAATGGTAGCTATTGGGATATATCAGTAATAACTGGAAAGCAAATTGAGAATAAAATCTCAAATTTAAGGGGTGAATGGTCATTAAATAATGGATCTTTTTGGAAAATTAATTCATTTCTTTCCTATCATATAAATCTTTATGTAAAAGGTGTTTGGGTAGAAAATGGCAATATCCATAAAGGACAAAAAATTCGTTATGGAGGCCTAAATCATCTCAGAGGATATAGGGATGATCAATTTATATCTTCCAGTGTTTGTATTCCTTCAATGGAGTTCGTATCAAATATTAGAAAAGATATTCAGTTATTTGCATTTATGGAAAGTGCTATTCAAAAAGAACATTTGCCATATCCCTTAGGCTTTGGTATGGGTATCAAACAAGTATCTAGGAATTCAATTATAAATGCAACAATAGGATTTGGAAGAGGAGATCCGCTGTCTGAAGCAAAGCTTCATATTAAGTTTTCTAGTCGATTATAAAAGCAATTAAGTTGTTTTTGGTCAATAATGTGCTAATTTTGTAATGCTATGAATAAATATTTAAAACTTTGGAGATTTATCTTATTGGGATATTTAATAATATTCCAGTTTAGTTGTACGGTTAAAAGAGAGGCTCTTGGTTCTGATGATGAAATTATTGTTGTTTCTGCAATGGAAGATGAAGCTCATCTACAATCTATACTTAGTACAATTTTCAATGATACTCTATTTACTCCAGAACCAGAGCCATACTATAAATTAATTTTTGTTTCACCTAACGATTATAGAAGAATAAAGAATAGTACACAAATTGTAATTGGCGCATTAGGAGAAGATCCTTCGAATCCTGCTGTTGATTTGGTAAAAAATATTTTATCTGTTCAACAGTATCGTAATTCTATATCTGGAGATAAGCCAATTATTATTTCAGAAGATCCTTTTGCAAGAAATCAATTACTAATGGTGATTAATACTCCAAACGTTGAAAAGGCTAAGGAGTTTGCCACTAAAAATAATAAAAATATAAAGAGTCAATATTCTAAATTATTTCAAAATCGCCAAGAGAGATATATGTTTAATAATGCAAGGCAAAAAGAGCTGGAAAAACATTTGTTGGAAGATTATGGATGGAGTATAAAAATACCTTGGGGTTATGAGGTTATTACAGATA
>CAYTYA010000013.1:20946-36341 GCA_964442015.1 uncultured bacterium | reverse complement strand
TTTGCGTATCTAGGAAGTTTCAGTGTCTTCTATAAAGTTTGGTTCCAAAACAATGCAGAAGCTTCCTAGATAGGTAATAATTTTTTAGAGAAATTTTTATGGCAGAATTTATAGTTGTATTTAGAGAGGTGCTTGAGGCTTCCTTGATTATTGGGATACTCTATACTTTTTTAAATAAAACAAACCAACGAGATTCTATTAAGCAACTTTGGAAAGGAGTGTATCTGGCTTTAATAGCTAGTGTAATTGGCTCTGTGGTTTTTCAAGTACTGTTGGGAGGTTTTACAGGACAAGCGGAAAAATTATTTGAAGGTATTGTAATGATTATAGCTGCAGTTGTTCTTGGCACTGTGATTATATGGATGGCTAAAAATAAAAATATCGCTACAGAATTAGAGGAAAAGGCGGAATTAGCTGTATCACCAGAACAAATGGGTTATGGAATGTTTGGCTTAGCCTTTATTTCAGTATTCAGAGAAGGAATTGAAACTATATTATTTATTTATGGAATTATGATTAAACAGGGTGGGGTTTCAATTGTTGCATCTCTATTAGGGGGACTTTTAGCTATAAGTATTGGTTATGTTATTTTTGTTCAAGGAAAGAATGTACCATTAAAAACTTTTTTTAATGTGAGCTCAATTTTGCTCATTTTTGTTGCTTCTGGTATGTTTGCTTATGGTGTGCATGAACTTGAATCTGCTGGTATCATTCCTGATTATGGAAGAATATGGGATATAAATCCTCCAAAAAATGCTGATGGTACATATCCGCTGTTTCATGATAAGGGTTACATCGGTGCATTAATGAAAGGTTTATTTGGTTATAATGGTGATCCAAGTTTGATTGAATTATTATCTTGGATAACTGTTTCCAGTGGGCTTTTTATAATCTGGAAAAGAATTTCGACTCAAAATTAATTATATAATAAATAAAACTCGTAAGGAAAAATAATGTATAGATTTTCAATTCTTCTTATAGGAATAATTCAATTAGTTAATGCTGATGTATTTGTAGGGAAAGTAGTTGATTCATCAACTGGAATGCCTATTGTAGAGGCAAATATAAAAATAAAATACAAAGATAATGAAGGTACTGTTTCAGATCCTAGCGGTATATTTTCTTTTTCGGGCAATAAGGGTGATAGTGCATTAATTGAAATTTCTGCAATTGGTTATACGGGGTTGGAAAAGATGGTATTGCTATCAGAATCAAGTACTATGATTATACAGCTTGAACAAAGTGCAATAAAGCTTTCTGCCATTAATGTACTAGCTGATAGATCTAGAATATCTGGAATCGGTCAAAATTTTTATCGAATTCCGGGATCACTATCAATAGTATCTAAGAATGAAGTTTTAGAATTTCATGATACAGACATAAATAAGGTTATTTCACAAGTCCCTGGAGTTTACTTACAGGAGGAAGATGGGTATGGTTTAAGGCCTAATATTGGTATGAGAGGTAGCGGACTGGAAAGATCCTCAAAAATAAATATGATGGAAGATGGAGTATTAATCGCTCCTGCACCATATTCTTCTCCAGCTGCATATTATTCACCTACAGCTGGTAGAATGGAATCTTTTGAGATTAGAAAAGGTTCTTCTCAGGTAAAATATGGACCTCATTCTACAGGAGGAGCTATTAATTATATATCTGCTTCGATTCCTAAAGAATTGGATTTCAATGGATTATTATCTATAGGCGAATATGGTTCACAAGTTGCAAAATTTAAATCTGGTATGTCTTCCAATAATTATGGACTAATGTTTCAAACACATAATGAAAAAGCAGGAGGATTTAAAGAATTACAAGGAGGAGGAAATACAGGATACGATAAAAATGATTTTTTGTTTAAAGCAAGAATTAATACAAGTTCTGATTTAGCTCTTCTACAGTTAAAATTGAGCAGTACGGATGAAATTAGTAATGAGACTTATTTAGGTTTAACCAGAGATGATTTTGATCAAAATCCTTTTATGAGATATAGAGCTTCTCAGAAAGATAAAATGGATGCTGATCACGAGCAATTTTCCTTAACAGCAATCATAAAGCCTTCTGAGAACTTAGATATTACTTCAACATTGTATAACAATCATTTTCATCGGAATTGGTATAAATTGAATAAAGTTAATGGATATAGCATAGGATCTATTTTAAGTAATGATGCCGATACAGATTCAACTTATCAATTACTATCTGCTAACAATAGTATTGATGATATTTATAATATTAAGGCAAATAATAGAATATATCAATCGAGCGGTCTCCAAACTATCTTAAGATCTAATTTTAAAATTTTTGGAAAACAAAATGATTTGATGTTTGGATTTAGGATTCATTCTGACGAAATGAATAGATTTCAAAAATCAGATAAGTATAAAATGAATAATGGTGATTTAATTATGACCACTGAGGGTATTTGGGGCGAAGGTAGTAAAAATAATCGACTCTACACAGCAAGTGCAAATTCAATGTTTATTGAAGATGAATTAATATTAAATAGAACAATCATAACTATGGGTTCTCGAATGGAATCAATCTATCTTGAAAGAAAAGATTGGGGTTCTGATTTAAATCGTGATTCAACTGCTTCTTCAATAAAAAAAGATAAATTAAAAGTATTTATTCCCGGTATCGGTTTAGCGTATCAGTTATTCCAAGGGGCCCAAATTTTTACTGGTATACATAAAGGTTTTTCACCACCTGGACCCGGTTTTGATGATGATGATGAAGTATTACCTGAAGAAAGTAATAATTTTGAGTTAGGATTTCGTTTCAATCAAGGATTTCATAATGCTGAATTAGTTACATTTTACAATGATTATAAAAATTTACTTGGAGAGGATACTGAAGCTGCAGGCTCTGGTACCTATGCCCAATTTAACGGTGGAAAAGTCCTGATAAATGGTATTGAATTTTCATATAGCAATCTTGTTAAGATGAATAAATTCTTAGTTCCTTTTTCATTTTCCCATACTTATACGATAGCAAAATTCAAAAATAATTTTGATAGTGATTTTGGTCCATGGGGGGATGTCTCTATCGATGATGAATTACCTTATGTCCCACGTAATATGCTTCACGCAAGGATTGGAATAGATATGGGGAAAAATCAAACTTACTTGAGATTTAAGCATATTGATAAGACAAGAACTGTTGCTGGAAGAGATAAATTATCAGAAACTAATAGTACTGATGCGATAAATACTTTGGATATTGTTTCAAAATATAAAATTAATAATAATATAATTATTGAAATAAAGTTTTATAATGTAACAAATTCAAAATCTTCCGTTGCAAATAGACCTGCGGGTTTAAGACCAAATATGCCTCGCCAGGTAATAACATCAATTAGTTTTGATTTTTAGTATTATTTAAGTACAAACTAAAACAATCAAGATCTTAACCTAATATATAATAACTCATTAATTATTGATGGAGTAGTCCGGTTTAATAATATTTCTCATTAACATTATATGGAGACAATGTGGAATACTATGTTTATTCCAAATGGGAAGTATTTGTTTTTGCATCAAATATAAATCAGAAGAAACAAGGATATAAAAATCTATTTATATATGAGTAGAAATGAAATTTGGTACAAAAAACACCGAGGAGCGATCGACGAGAAATTTCTTGACATCATGCCATTGATTATGTTACGTTCACCGAGGAGACTTAGTTCTTAAAACTTTTTTAACTAAAATAAAGGAGGAATCCATGGCTGAAACAGTAAAAGCATGTGGAGTAAAAAAAGAAAGTGGTTACCTATATTACCTCGGTAAAGATGGGAATGTATGGCGTTCCAAAATGGCCCGCGCTGGTAAAGGTGGCGGCAATGCAGAAAAAGTAGCAAATGCAGGCGTAAGCCGTGAATCAGGCTATCTTTATTTCATTGATAAAAATGGTGATGTTGCACGCGCAAAAATGGCCAGGGGTCGTAAATAGATTCTTGACCGGATTTTGAGAAAAAAGCCTCAAAGTTATTTTGAGGCTTTTTTTTTACTGATTATTTATACTACAATTAAACTTATATAAATAATATCAAAAAAAAACTTCATGATCATTTCTTAATGTGATAAATTTTACAACCATGTTGCGCATAACAATTTTGTCCCTATTATTATTTTTCTCTAGTTGCACTGCATTACGACCAAAATTACTTTCTCGTGATCGCGATATTAGAGATATAATTACTTCTATTCCCGCTGAAGTAAAAAAACTACCCGTTGAAAACAGAAGACAGCCTATTGTAGAATCAGACCCCACATTACTAGATGGATTTATCAAAGCACTTCCTAATGGATGGGTACTTGCAAGAGAACCGATATCAGATTGGAATTCAAGTTTATCTGCAGTGATGGGTTATTTCCCCGATTCTCTATCTGTTGCAGAATTTTGGGATGATCCATTAACCTTGAAATCTGGATTTCGAATACCTGTAAGACGCGCAAAAATGATGTATGAGTATACCACACGTTTAACGATTGAAAGAATTGAACTTCGTTTTATTAATATTGATTTTATTTATAGTATTACAAATATTGAAGCTTCACACTATAAACTTGAAAGTGTTCATAAAACTGTTGAGCTTAAGGATATTGGTTTTCCTCAAGTAACTACAGAGGATGTTTTACAGCATAAAATTATGATGACTTATGGTCCACCAGGTGAATTTGATGGAACCTGGCATCGTTATCTTGATGATAACACAGAAATGAATGTACGCATTTTGGATGATTGGAATTTGGCCATTAATCTACGTGGTTTAGTTGTTGAGCAAGATCTACGAGATGCTATTGAACATGTATACTCAGAGCAAGGTATCGAATATAAGAAAATGCAACTTATGGAGAGTTTCGACCTCTAAATTATCTAATCGACCTATTTTATACTTATGAGGTCGGCCCATTATGTTAAATAAATTATTTTCAATCTTAGTACTTGCATCATCTCTATGGAGCAATAACTTGCCTACGGTTTCTTCAATTGAATTCAAAGGTCATAAAATTACCAAAGATTATATTATTCAAAGAGAAATCCATCATCCTCTTGATATCCCATTAGATAGTTCTTTAGCTGATCAAGATAAGGATCGTTTATTGAATTTGGGCATTTTTGCAGATGTATCCTGGAATATGGTTCCTTTAAAAGATTTAACTGTAATTTTACAATACAATTTAATAGAGTCTTCTTTACGAATTCTTCCTGCTGCAAGCCCAACCTATGAAGAAGAATATGGATGGTCTTTTGGAGGAATGTTAATGATAAGGAATTTTCGAGGAAAAAATGAGAACCTTACATTAGCAGGATCTACAGGTGCTCGTAAAGCATATTTTTTATCGTTTAATAACCCTTGGATTATGGGCGATCATGTTTCGTTACGTTTTATGACAGGTAAGAGTAATACTATCCATCCATTCTTAGATTATGAGCAGAATACCTTAACATCTGAAATTATAATGGGTCGTTATTTTGGATATAAACATAAAGCTAGCTTAGGGTTTGAATTAGAAAGAAAAACGTTTACTAATAATATTGATACATTAGAATATTTATCTATTAATCCAATGGGAAGTTATTCATATGATACCAGAGATGTATATAGAGATCCGAGCAAAGGTTTACTAATTACCCAAGGGTTCTTTTCTATTCTTAATTTGGACAATAATATGAAAAACCTTTGGTGGGTACAGTCATATAGTATATATCATACCATAAATAAATCTATTAAAAAATTGACTGCTGCATTTAATATATCTTTTTTAACCACATTTGGAGATATAGATGAAGTATTTGTATCATGGCTAGGTGGTGCAGAAAATGTTCGCGGTTGGTCTATTCCCACTAATGGTATATATTCAAATGTTAATAATAAATTCCGATTTGGAAACCATACCGCAGTTTTTTCTGCAGAATTAAGACAAACAATAATTCCAACACAAGTATTTGCAACGGAACTTATGGATTGGAAACAGGAGTACGGATTAATGCTGGTAGGTTTTTTTGATGTTGGATATACTTCTAGAAAAAAAGAAGATCTATTTAGTTATTTACCTATGATTGGTACGGGCTTTGGATTTCGAATTCCATTCCCTATGGCTGGAACAGTTGGCCTAGACTATGGCTGGGGATATAGGAATGGGAGTTTTATTGATCAAGCCTTGCATTTAGTAGTAGGTCAAAAGTTTTAATTTATTTTCTTATTTTTAAAAATAAGCGCTTTATCAAAGCGATTTTCAGTTCCATTTCTTATTCTACTAATATTGCTACGATGAGTATAAATAACGAACCAAGGAACAAGTAAACTAAACACAACTAAAGATAAGTTTGGTGAAATAATTCCTAGAACTGGTAGAATAAGTATAAAGATTGGAAGTGAAATGGCTGCAAAAATTGATCCAAGAGATACATAACCTGTAGTAACAATAATAGCAATAGCAACTATTAGACATAATGGGAATGCAATAGGAAATAAAGCAAGTAGTACTCCAATCAAAGGTCCTACCCCTTTTCCTCCTTTAAATCTTGCGAAAATTGGATAGGTATGTCCAATAACAGCGAAAGATCCACATAATATTTGCATAAATCCTATGTCAAGTATTGATATATATTGAAATATTGTAGTAGCATATATCGCTGTAGGCAACCATGCTTTAAATATATCTAACAATAGTACTATAAGAGCATATTTCCATCCTAAAATACGATAGACATTTGTTGCCCCAGCATTTCCACTCCCGTGATCTCTAATATCAATATTCTTTGCAATCCTACTAACAATTATACTTGTAGGAATAGAACCTGTTAAATAACTAAGAATTAATAGTGTGATAAATTCCATAGTTAATTATTTATTCTATTAAGATAAAAATGTAAATCAAAGAATATATAGTAAGCCTATTAGCCTATGGGGCTTCTTTTCGGAGCTAATAATCCACCTGATATAACGGCCTTTAAACCTTCTTCAACAGTCATTTCAGCATCAACTGCATCTTGTTGTGGTATAATAATAAATACACCAGAAGTTGGATTTGGAGTAGTTGGTACAAAAACATGATAATACCTAACTCCAGATTTATCAACGCTTTCACCTGTCACAAAACAAATAGTCCATAGTTCAGCGCGTGGATATTGTATATAAATTACCCGCTGGTAATTATCTGTTTGGACTGCTCCAGAAAATGCGTTAGTAATTTGTTTAATTGTACTATAAATATTTTTTACTAAAGGGATTGAGGCTATCAACTTCTCTGCCCAATAAAATAATTTTTTCCCCAACACATTTGTTACAAAAATACCAAGGGCAAAAATAATTAATATTGTAAGGAGGACACCTAAACCAGGTATTTCTAACTGAATTCTTTCAAGAAATGGAGCAGTTAATTGATTAAGAAAAACAATAATAATTTTAATTATATAAAAAGTAAGAGCAATAGGTACTATTGCAAATATACCAGCGAATGTAATTCGTTTAAAAAATGCCCACATAATTATTCTATCTTGAATCTAACTATAAGGCGCCTTCTAATTCTAATAGAAATCGTTTTGTTTTTAATCCACCACCATATCCACCTATACTTCCATCATTTGCTATTACACGATGGCATGGTATTATAATTGGTAACGGATTATTAGCATTAGCATTCCCAACAGCTCTTGATGCATTTGGATTTCCTATTTTAACTGCAATCGATTTATATGAAGTTGTTTCGCCAAATGGAATTTCAGCTACTTTAGTTAGTGATTTTTTATAAAATGATGGTAGATGAATATCAATATTTAGTGAAAATATTTTTCTTGATAAATCAAAATATTGATGAATTTGATTAGAAGCTTCTTTTAATTCAAAATTATTATGTTCTATTTTTTGGTAAGGAAAATCATGCTGCAAGCATTTTTGGAATGGATAATCCTTCGAAAATAGTATCTTACGAATACCTTTGTTTGATTTCACTATACATAGTTTTCCAATAGGTGATGATATTATACTATAGTACAGCATATATTATTATGAAAATAAAAAAGTTTGAAATAGAGGCGTAAGGAGATTATTGTGACTTAGAGTGCATTCGCAACACCAATGGGCAGGCAATAAAAATACTCGAATATGTTCCAACAATTACACCAACCATCATGGCAAAAGCAAAAAGATTAATTACTTCTCCGCCAAATAACCAAAGTATAAGAACTACTATAAACGTTGTAATAGAAGTAACGATTGTTCTACTTAAAGAATCATTAATACTTTTATCAATTACTTCCGAATAAGTTAATCTTTTCATGGATTTGATATTTTCTCTTAAACGATCAAAAATAACGATTGTATCATTAAGTGAATATCCAACAATCGTAAGAAATGCAGCTATAATTGGTAGAGAAATTTCATAACCCATAATAGAAAAAATACCTAAAGTAACAAAAACATCATGAGCAAGGGCTGCAATTGCTCCTAATGCAAAGTTAAATTCAAAACGAATAGATATATAAAATAGAATAAGTGCTAATGCAGATACTATAGCTAAAACAGCTTTATTACTTAATTCAGCTCCAATTTTTGGGCCAACCTTTTCAATTGATAGAATAAAATCAGAATCAGATTCTGAAACTTTCCCAGAAAAAGAATTTCTTAAATGTGAAATAATTTTTTTAGCAAAATTATCTGGTTCTTGATCCATATATGGAATACGGACAGAAATATCTTTTGGGCTACCAAAGAGTTTGATTTCAGCCGTACTAAAATCAAAAGACTCACCTTCAATATTAACATTGCTCAAAGCAGATCTAAACTCATTAATATCAACTGGTTCTTCAAAATGTACAGCAAACAGAGTCCCACCCTTAAAATCAATACTTAATAAAGGCCCCCCAGCTAATATTAGTGAAATAATCCCTAAGATTATTACAGTACCAGATAAAAATGCACCCATTTTATACTGAGACATAAATTGTATATTAGTGTCTTTAATTATTCTCATATACTTAGCCTTTTTAGGCCTTTACGATCAATAAATGAATTAAAAATAGTTCGAGTTACAAAAATTGCAGTAAACATGGAAATAACAATTCCCCAAAATAAAACAGTAGCAAATCCTCGTATAGGACCTGTTCCAAACTGATATAAGACAAGTGCTGCAATTAGAGTTGTAACGTTAGCATCTATAATTGTTGTCAAGGCACGATTATAACCTCCATCTATAGCAGCACGAACCGATTTTCCTTTTCTAAGTTCTTCTCGAATTCTTTCAAAAATAATTACATTAGCATCAATTGACATGCCTACAGTTAATATTAAGGCAGCAATTCCTGGAAGGGTAAGTGTTGCACCTAATGATGCTAGAACCGCTAATACAAGTAAGATATTCCATATTAATGCAAAATTTGCTATTGAACCGGATAACTTATAATAAACGAAAATAAATACAATGATTAATCCTAAACCAAATAATACTGAGTTTGTACCTCTTTTGACAGAATCTGCACCAAGTGATGGGCCAACAATTCTTTCTTCGATAATATTAACAGGGGCAGGTAAAGCTCCAGCTCTCAGTACTATGGCTATATCCATAGCTTCATCCATACCAGCGAACCCTTCAATCATTGTGCCGCCATCGCTTATTTTTGTTCTAATTGATGGTGCCATATGAACTTTTTTATCTAAAACTATTGCTATTTGTCGTCCAATATTTGCTCCTGTTATTCTTGACCAGGTTCTTGCTCCTTCGCTATTCATATCTAATAATACAATAGGTTGACCCACAGCACTAGTACCTTGCCCTCCAATAGTTGCGTTTGCCTCTTCAATTACACCACCAGTTAAATCTGCATCTTTTTCCAAATAATACATATAAACTAGTTTTTCATCTATGCCATCATTAGTAGAAAAATTTTCTGCGTCAGGAGCAAAGAGGAATTGACCATTTCCAAGACCAAGCTTATCCTGCACTTCTTGTTTATTAATAATTTTTTTAACGATATATAGATTTTTTTCTGGCACCGCAATATTATTTCCAAGAGCTCTTAATAAAGAAGAGAAAGGACGTTCTTGAAATATATTTTGATCTACCACTACTGATGTATCACTACTATCTTTCGATGTCTCTGCATCTTCACCAAAAAGCTCACTAATTGACACTGTTTTATCTTCGCTCACACTAAGCTCATTATCATCTTCATAATCTTCATTAATGGATGATACTAACGATTCTAATTGTTCATCACCTTTTACAAGATTGTCAATCTGTGATAATATATCATTTGTTACTTCAGGAGACTTTACTAAACAGAACTCTAATTGAGCAGTGCTTTGCAATAATGCACGTGCCCGATCAGAATCTTGGATACCTGCTAATTCAACAATAATTCTTCTATTTCCTTGTTTTTGGATAGTTGGCTCAGATACGCCAAATTGATCAACTCGGTTTTGAAGTATTTCTAATACACGATTAATGGCATCATCCGCCTGTTCCTTTAGACTTGCTAGTATATCATCAGTCTTAGCCCCATAGTCTACATCATAATAACGAGGCAATCGAAGACCATTGTTAGAAACACTATTAGCAAATACAGTAAAGAAATTTTGCTGTGTATTTTCTTTGAGACTATTTCGAACCTCAGATATTGTACGCTCAAATTTTGTATCTTTATTAATTGCTAAAGTAGATATGAGGGTAGGTAGATCCACTTCAAGGACAATATATATACCCCCTTTTAGATCCAACCCTTGTTTGATGATATCATTTTCTAAGCTTTCAAGAGTTCCTAGTTCCCTCATTTCTTCTTTATCATCAGGTGAGAGCATCTGATATTTAACAGAAGGCCAAAGAGTTAGTAGTGCCCATGCGAGCACTAATGCAATTATAATATATCTTGGTGTAAGGTTTTTAGACATAATTACTTCTTTTCTATGCTAACAAAAAAGTCTGCGAATATACCGAGCAAAATATAGACGTGCCAAATTTTATTTAATGAATTAATTTATTTTTAATATTTTTAATTTTTTGCCTACTTCAATAAATATTGATATTGCTTCTGAAAGTTGATTGATATCCATTCCTGCAGATATTTGCACTCGTATTCTTGCCTTATTTTTAGGAACTACTGGATAAAAGAAGCCAACGACATATATACCTCTATCTAATAATAATTCAGCCATTTTTTTAGCTAGTATAGCATCATAAATCATAATAGGAACAATTGGGTGAGTACCCATTTTTATTTCAAACCCAGCTTCTGTCATTTCTTTTCTGAAATAAATAGTATTTTTTTCTAATTTATCTCTTAAATCAGTGGATGAAGAAATCATATCTATAGCTTTTATACTTGCAGCAACTATTGATGGCGCAAGGGTATTAGAAAAAAGATATGGACGAGAGCGTTGTCTTAACAGATCTATCACTTCTTGCTTTCCAGTCGTGAATCCACCAGATGCACCACCTAATGCTTTGCCAAACGTTGAGGTCCAGATATCTACTTTATCCATAACTCCACAATGTTCGGCAGATCCGCGACCAGTCTTTCCAATAAAACCTGTTGCATGTGAATCATCCACCATAACCATCGCATTATATTTATGAGCTAATTCTGTTATTTTATCTATTTTTGCAATATGTCCATCCATAGAGAAAACTCCATCTGTTGCAATCATAACATTGCGAAATTTATCTCTTTCACTTAGTTTTAATTCTAGATCATCTATATCATTATTTTTAAAACGAAATCGCTTTGCTTTGCTTAGTCTAATGCCATCAATTATTGAGGCATGATTTAATTCATCAGAAATAATTGCATCATCTGGACCTAATAGTGTTTCAAAAAGTCCCCCATTTGCATCAAAACATGAGGTATATAAAATTGAATCATCTGTTCCAAAAAACTCAGATATTTTTCTTTCTAATTTTTTGTGGATTTGCTGTGTTCCGCAAATGAAACGAACAGATGACATACCAAATCCATATTTATCTAAAGCATCTTTGGCTGCTTCTTTTATTTCTTTGTTATTAGATAATCCTAAATAATTATTCGAACAAAAGTTTACAGCATCACCACTCTCTTTAGTGTTTATTAGTACGCCTTGTGGCGTAGTAATGGTGCGTTCATTTTTATACAATCCTTCAGCTTTTATTTTAGCTAAATCATCTACAAAGATATTTTGATCTTTAATCAAATTAATCCCATTCTAAAATTACCTTACCACATTTACCACTTTCAGCTGTTTCAAAAGCTGATTGAAAATCATCAGGTTTGAATTTATGTGTGATTATTGGAGATATATCTAGTCCACCGCGTATTAATTGATTCATCTTGTACCAGGATTCAAACATTTCTCTACCATAAATCCCTTTTATTTTTAGACCTTTAAAAATTATTTCATCCCATTGGACCAATGTATCATTTGGTAATATACCTAGTAATGCAATCTTGCCCCCATGGTACATTGTTCGTATTATATCTTTTAATGCATTTGGATTGCCTGACATTTCAAGTCCAATATCAAAACCGTTTGATATCCTTAATCCTTCAAAACAATCTTCAATCTTTTCTTTAGTTATATTTACTGTTTTATCGGCACCCATTTTTTCTGCAATTTCTAATCGGAAACTATTGCTATCAGTAACGACTACATTTCTTGCGCCCAATATTTTACATATAGCAGTAGCCATACATCCGATAGGTCCTGCACCTGTTATTAAGACATCCTCAGCAACCATGGAATAGCTGAGAGCGCAATGGACAGCATTTCCTAAGGGATCAAAACATGATGCTATATCTATATTTATATCTTTATGTACAGGCCAAATATTGCTTTCTGGTAAAGATAGATATTCTGCAAATGCTCCACCTCGATCAATTCCTATTCCAATAGTTTTATGACATAAATGCCGCATTCCAGCACGGCAATTTCGACAATAACCACAGGTAATATGTCCTTCTCCTGAAACTATATCGCCTATTTTATAATGAGTAACACCATTACCAATATTTTCAACTACTCCCATGAATTCATGGCCAATAATTATAGGAGTATTAATATTCTTCTGAGCCCATTTATCCCATTGATAAATATGAACATCTGTTCCGCAAATCGCAGTTTTTTGAACTTTGATTAATATATCATTTGTTCCCAATTCAGGAATTGGCATTTCTTCTATGGAAAGGCCATGTTTTGGATATTTTTTTACTAATGCCTTCATATTGACTTACAATTTGAACATAAAATATTGTATTAATTATATCATTTTTAAAAAAATATAAACGTATTAAAAGTTTAATAATATATATCGCAACCTACTTGTTAAACTTTTATTACGAAATTAAATTACTCTCGTTTTGTAGGTATATAAATATATTCCTTAATTATAATTATGACCAAAATAATTGCATTGACAAATCAAAAAGGAGGAGTTGGTAAAACAACTTCATCTGTAAATATTGCTGCTAGTCTTGCTGTTAGTGAGTTCAGCACACTACTTCTTGATATGGATCCTCAAGCGAATGCTTCTACAGGTGTTAGTGAAATAATGAAAAAAGATTCTGGATATACGGTTTATGATACATTGGTAAATCAAACCCCGATTAAAGATGTTATTTCAAAAACTTCATTTGAATATTTAGATATAATATTATCAACAAATGATCTAGTTGGAGCAGAAATCGAGTTGGTCAGTGTCATAGCTAGAGAATTAGAGCTAAAAAAAGCTTTAAAAACAATTAAAAAAAACTATGATTACATTATAATAGATTGTCCTCCATCTCTTGGATTATTGACATTAAATTGTTTAACTGCAGCAGATAACTTAATTATCCCGATCCAAGCAGAGTATTATGCATTAGAAGGATTAGGGCAGCTATTAAATACTATTCGTTTAGTTCAACAACATTTAAATAAGCAATTAAATATCGCAGGAGTTTTAATTACAATGTTTGATGGAAGATTAAATTTGTCCAAGCAAGTTTTAGAAGAAGTAAAGAGTTATTTTGGTGATAAGTTATTTGAAACAGTCATCCATAGGAATGTGCGGCTTGGCGAAGCTCCTAGCTATGGGAAGCCTGCTTTATTATATGATGCAAATTCAGTAGGGACACAAGATTATATGCAATTAATTGAGGAGATAATTGATAATGGCCACTAAACGCTTAGGTAGAGGGTTAGAAGCATTAATCCATGGGCCAGCTGATAGCCCTTCAATAAAATCGGGAGTAATGGATATACCTGTTAAAGATATAGCTTCCAATCCATTACAACCTAGAAAAGATGGTTTGGATGAGAAGAGCCTTCAAGATTTAATCTCATCTATAAAAGCAAAAGGCATAATTACTCCAATTACTGTTCAAGAGGACAATGGAAAATATATATTAATTGCAGGTGAGAGGCGTCTAAGAGCATCTAAGTTAGCAGGGTTAAAGGCTATTCCAGGTTATATAGTATCTATATCTAATGAATCTGAATTAATGGAAATTGCCTTGATAGAAAATATTCAACGTGAAAATCTAAACCCTATTGATGAAGCGGAAGGTTATGCGGTATTACAAAGTAAATTTAATCACTCGCAGGATAGTATAGCCAAGGCAGTTGGAAAAAAACGTGTGACAATTTCAAATACATTGCGATTATTAAAATTACCAAGGAAAATAATAAATAGTTTGCGCAGTCAGACAATTTCTGCAGGACATGGTCGTGCTATATTAATGATGAATACTATCACTGGAATGAACAAGCTATACAACTTGATAGTTACAAAAAAACTTAGTGTTAGAGCAGCAGAAGCTATTGCAAAAGGAAAATCAACTGGAAAGGTTAAAATTTCATCTAAAAAAGTAAAGAAAGCTAGTTCTCCTGTAAAAATGGTAGAAGACGAATTAATCACAATACTAGGTACGAAGGTAGAAATTCAATATTCAAAAAATGGCGGAGATATTGAAATTCATTTTTTTTCTGATGATGATTTTGATAGAATTTTAGATTTACTTCGGTCCATTGGATAGTTGATAGATGAAGCCTTCTAAATATACTGTTTTACTTATTCCAGATAATGAGACTGAAGGGAAAAGTTTTTCTTTCAATAGGAGTTGGGTTTATATATTTGCAATAATTACCATTTCTTTTATCGGTATTATTATTCTTGCAGCATATTTTTTTATTCCAAAATCATCAGAGTATCAAAAGATGAAAGAGGATTATAATAAATTGGCGATGGAGCGAGTAAAAGTAATGGACCTTTTCCAGGATTTACAGCGTTTACAGCAAATGGATGAGTTATTAAGGAAGAATCTTGGATCAGAAGTTGATATATCTTCTTTTCAAAATGGATTAGATAGCTTGAGTGAAACTTCTATGGTAAATAATCATAATAATCAATATTCAACAAATCAAATATTCAATATTCCAACAA
>CAYTYA010000013.1:0-20846 GCA_964442015.1 uncultured bacterium | reverse complement strand
GTAAATAATCATAATAATCAATATTCAACAAATCAAATATTCAATATTCCAACAAAAGCACCTATTGATGGTTATATAACTCAACGAATGATTATGCGACCTCATATTTGGAAAAGTAATCATTACGGTATAGATATTTCCGTTAAAGAGGGTGACCCTGTTGTCGCTTCTGCTTCAGGATTGGTAATTTTTTCTGGTTGGTCTACTGATCTAGGTAATATGGTAATTATTTATCATGGAAATGATTATTTTACATTTTATGGTCATAATCAAGTAAATCTTGTAGATAAACGAGATATTGTGAATCGAGGAGATGTTATTTCACTTGCAGGAAATACTGGTATTTCTTCTGGACCACATTTACATTTCGAAGTTTGGGAAGGGTCGAATCCTCTGGATCCATTGAATTTCTTCCCTGAGTACAATAAGAAAAACCTAAGTGTAGAATAAAATGGCTAAAATAGATTTTAAAAATGTCCAAACAATGATTGGTGCTGGAGCTGTCGTTAATGGACCAATTACTTTAAAGGGTGGAATTATCATTTATGGTAAAGTATTAGGTGATATTCATACGGATGGCCCTCTGCGAATTACTATTTCTGGTCAGGTTTTTGGCAATGTTCAAGCAAGTGATGCTCATATTGGTGGTAATATTAAAGGAGATATTACAGTAACGAATAAAATTGTTTTGGGTGCTAAATCTGAAATAAGTGGTGATTTAATTTACAGTAGTCTAATAATTGAAGATGGAGCTCAATTCCAAGGTTCATGTAGTGTTATTGGAAATAAAGAAAATGTTATAGATCCTTCTAAGAAAGAAGACTTAAAGCCTAGGTTTACAATGGCTTCCTCTCCATCTGATCCAAATGCCTGAATTAAAAGAAAGTTCTAATAAAAACTTTCTTTATTATTTACAGAAATATCTATTACAATCTGCTCCAGCAGCATCTGCATCATATGTTTTAATAGCTGCAGTCATTATTTTTTGTATGATTGGTTTTTATTTTGATAATCGATATGAAACCATACCTTGGTTTACTTTATTAGGGCTAATTATTGGGTTAGTGATAGGTTTCTATCAATTAGCAAAAACAATTTGGTCGAAATAATTGATAAAATTAGTTATTTATATTAGCATGATATGCTTTGGTACTTGGGGGTTATTAAGCTCAGTCCTTCCTGAAATTAGTAGGGATATTTTTTTAGGGATGATTTTTCCATGGTCAATTTTTTTATTATCTGTTTTAATGACCCAAATTATCTACTTAAAGTTTTCTTTTAATATTACAAAATATCTTAGTATTGCTATGATTACAAAAATGATCCTTTATGGAATTATTATAGTAGCTATTTTTAGTTTTATATCTTTTAATCCCACACCATTTATTATTAGTTTCACGGGCTATTATTTAATGCTTCATTTAACGGAAGCTTATATTGTAAGATCATTTATAAATAATAAATAATTATAGTAAGAAAATTATATGTTAGGTACCTCTGGCGGGCATGAAGCGCAAAGTGTGATGGAACAAGTTGGTGATAACATTATTCACCATGTTTCAAATTCAGATATTCATCATCCTATTTTTCATTTACCACATTTATTTAATATAGATATGTCTGTAACTAAGCATGTATTAATGCTATGGATAGTAGTGGTCTCTGTTGCATTATTTGTTATCTTACCGGTTCAACAATTTATTAAAAAGAAAACTATGATTCCTTCTGGCCTAATTAATTTATTAGAAATTGTAGTAACTTTTGTTCGCGATACAATTGTTAAACCAAATGTTGGTCCAAAATGGGTTAATAATTGGGCTCCTCTTATCCTAACTTTCTTATTCTTTATTTTCTTTGCCAATGCAATTGGTATGATACCTATCTTTGATTTATTAGGAGTCGTCAATAGGTTTGTGTTACATGTTCCTATAAATGATAGTCATAATTTTATAAATGGGCTACTTCATGGAGGCCCTACTGCTACTGGGAATTTTAATGTGACAGCGGCTTTAGCAATGATTACTTTTTTTTCTATAATTATTGCTGGAGCTCGTGCACATGGATTTATTCAACATTGGAAGAATCTTGTTCCGCATGGACTTCCAGGTTTTGTATATGTTATTCTTATTCCTATAGAGATTATAGGAATGTTTGTAAAGCCGTTTGCTCTTACTATGCGACTAGCTGCTAATATGACAGGAGGTCATATAGCATTATTAGCGATTTTATCATTTATGGCTATTTTTGCTGATATGTTTCATAGTGTATTTGCCGGAATTGGTGTTGCCATTATTTCTGTTCCTATGGCTGCAGCAATTTCGGGATTAGAAATAATTGTTGTAATTGTACAAGCGTATGTTTTTACGCTTTTATCGGCTGTGTTTATTGGCATGGCTATTAACGTTCATCATTAACTAAAATGAAAGAGAGGTAAAATAATGGAAGTTCTTCATTATTTTGGGGCCGCAATTGGTCTAGGTATAATTGTTGTAGGTGCTGGTTTAGGAATTGGTCGTTTTGCAGCGGCAGCAGCAGATGGAATCGCAAGGCAACCTGAAGCAGCAGATAAAATAACAGCTGCTGTAAACTTGCCTTTATTCTTGCTTGAAGGTGTTGCTATTCTAGCTGAAGTATTTGTTCTTTTAATTGTTTTAATGAAATAATTAGAAAGTAATTAATAGTAAAGGAGATTATTGTGGATAATCCATTAGTACAATTAGATCCCGGTTTATTTGTCTGGACTATTATTACGTTTTTAATTCTTCTCGGATTGCTATCTAAGTTTGCTTGGAAACCATTGTTAAATGTGTTGGATAAAAGGGAAAATGAGATTGCGAAATCACTTGAAGATGCGGAAAAAGCTCGAAAAGAACTTGACCGCCTTACTTCGGAGGGAGATGAAATAATTGCTAAAGCTAGATCTGAGGCGCAAGGCATTGTTAGCGAAGGGAAAAAAGCTGCTGATCAATTAAAAGAAAGTACTTTACTTAAAGCAAAAGAAACGGCAGCAGCAAACCTGGATGATGCCAAAGAACAAATTAAAATGGAAAAGGAAAAAGCAATTGCAGAAATAAAAGGAGAAGTGGTAGGACTATCTTTATCTATAGCAGAGAAATTGGTTAAAAAGAATCTTAATGAAGAAGATAATAAATCCTTGATTAAAGAATCATTAAAGAATATCAAAGGGTATGAAGCATAAGGAAAGAATTAAATATATTGCATCTGTAGTTATGAAAATATCCAAAGAATTAAATGCAGTAGAAGATGTTCAAAAATCGATTGATTTTACTAATCAACTTTTAAAAGATAATGCTCAATTACGTGGTTTTCTTCAATCAAAACGATTCTCTAAAAATCAAAAAGTCGAATTAATTCTTTCTGTCTTTAAAGATGCAGTACATCCCATAATCCAGGAATTAATTAGTATGAATGCTGGAGATAACCCTATTGTATTTTTTCGAAATTTTTCATTTTATTTTAATTCTTTAGTTAAGGATGAATTAAAAATTGCAACAATTACAGCTCACACAGCAGATGAATTATCTAATGAAGAAAAAGATAATTTGCAACTGCACATAGAAAAAATTATTGGTAAAAATACTGAATTAACTACAGTAACAGACTCTTCTTTAATAGGGGGGTTGAAGCTAAGAATTGATAATATTTTTCTCGATGCTTCAATAAAAACCAAAATGGAAAATCTTAGGAAAGATTTACTTCAATAATAATTTATTTAAGGGAAATTATGGATATTAATACAGATAACATTACGGCATTATTAAAAGAGCAAATTGCAAAATTTGAAGGTGCAGTTGATGTCAGTGAAGTAGGTGAAATTATTTCAGTTGGAGATGGTGTTGCTAGAGTCTCTGGCTTGGAAAATATCATGAGTTCAGAATTAGTTGAATTACCTAATGATACATTCGGAATGGCATTGAATTTAGAAGAAGATAATGTTGGCCTTGTATTATTTGGTGATAGCAGTTTAGTGAAAGAAGGTGATTTAGCAAAACGAACTGGTCGTGTTGTTGAAGTCCCTGTTGGAGATGCAATGGTAGGGCGTGTTGTTGATCCTTTAGGACAAGCGATGGATGGAAAAGGATCCATTGATTCAAAAGATTCACTACCGATAGAAAGAAAAGCGCTTGGTGTAATGGCTCGCCATCCGGTTAAACAACCACTTCAGACGGGTATTAAGCCAATTGATAGCATGGTTCCGATTGGTCGAGGGCAAAGGGAGCTGATTATTGGTGATCGTCAAACAGGAAAAACAGCAATAGCTGTAGACACCATTATCAATCAGAAATATGCTCATGAAACGGGTGATCCAGTTTATTGTATTTATGTAGCAATCGGTCAGAAAGCATCAACCGTAGCATCTATTGTATCTGAGCTTGAAGAAGCGGGAGCAATGGAATACACAACAGTAGTTGCTGCAAACGCATCTGATGCTGCACCATTACAATTTATAGCGCCCTATTCAGGTTGCGCAATGGGGGAATACTTTAGAGATAATGGAAAACATGCACTCATTATTTATGATGACTTATCTAAACAAGCTGTAGCATATCGTCAGATGTCTTTAGTTTTACGTAGGCCACCAGGTCGTGAGGCATACCCTGGTGATGTTTTCTATCTCCATAGCAGATTACTTGAACGTGCATCAAAATTATCTGAAGATCTTGGTGGTGGGTCTCTGACAGCGCTTCCAATTATTGAAACGCAAGAAGGTGATGTTGCTGCATATATTCCTACTAATGTTATATCTATAACTGATGGACAGATTTACCTTGAGACTAACTTATTTAATTCTGGTGTTCGTCCAGCAATTGATGTTGGTTTATCTGTTTCACGTGTTGGTGGTAATGCTCAAGTAAAAGCGATGAAAGCTATTGCTGGAACGTTAAGATTGGATTTGGCTCAATTTAGAGAACTTGAAGCATTTGCAAAATTTGGATCTGATTTAGATAAAAGTACTCTTGCGCAGTTAACGCGTGGTGAACGTATGGTAGAGATACTAAAACAAAAACAGTATTCCCCAATGAATATTGATAAGCAAATAGCAATTATATTTGCAGGAACAAAAGGTCATTTAGATGATATCCCTTTAGAAAAAGTTTCTGAATTTGAATCTGCTTTATTTGATTATTTAGATGCAAATAACTCTAAAGAATTAGAGATATTGAAGACTGAAGGTGTAATGTCGGAAGAATTATCTGATATTTTAGATAAATCAATTAATCAATTTAAAGAAGGATTTATAGCTTAGTATTGTATGGCAAATCTAAAAGATATACGTGACAGAATTAAATCTGTGCGAAGTATCCAAAAGGTTACTAAAGCAATGAAGATGGTTGCCGCCGCTAAAATGCGTAAAGCTCAGGAAAGAATGGAAAAAGCTCGACCTTATACTAATCGCTTAGTGAATGTTATTCATCATTTATTACCAGATGTTGATCGATTTCTTTTGCCATTATTAGATATTAGACCTATTCAAAGAGTTGGGTACGTTATTGTTGCGTCTGATAGAGGTTTGGCAGGTTCATTCAATACCAATGTTTTTAAAAAAGTAGAGATAGAGATTAATGAGATTGGTAAGGAAAATGTTGACTTATTTTGTATTGGAAAAAAAGCTAGAGACTATTTCACTAGAAGAGATTATAATATTATTGAATCGCATTTAGAGTTTTGGAATGATTTAGATTTCCAACATGCAATAAAGATTGGTGAAAACATTATTAATCATTTTATTAGCAAAAACGTTGATGAAATCCACGTTTGTTATAATGAATTTGTAAACGTTGCGACTCAAACTATTCAATCCGAGCGTTTGCTTCCCTTAGAATATAAACAAGAGGATAATTCCTCTAATGCGGATAGACTTTATGAGCCGTCAAAAGAAAAATTAACTAAATCATTAATCCCTAGACATTTAAATGTTCAAATGTGGAAATATTTATTAGAATCTTATGCTAGTGAACAAGCTGCTCGTATGGTTGCAATGGAAAATGCGACAGATAATGCTGAGGATATGATTAAAAATTTAACACTTGAATTTAATAAAGCTCGACAAGCGTCAATTACGAAAGAAATGCTGGAAATAGTTGGCGGAGCGGAAGCATTGAAGTAATAAAGGAATACTTATGGCAAATATTGGAAAAATATCTCAAATAATGGGCGCAGTAGTAGATGTGACTTTTGAAGATGGAAACTTACCTAAAATAATGAACGCATTAAATGTAGAAAGAGATAATGAAGGGGATTTAATTTTAGAAGTTGCTCAGCATCTTGGCGATTCAATTGTTCGTACAGTCGCAATGGATTCAACAGATGGATTAGTTAGGGGTGTTGCTGTTAAAGATACGGGTAAACCAATTTCAGTTCCTGTAGGCCCAGAAACATTAGGAAGGTTATTTGATGTTAATGGTAATGTTATTGATGGGAAAGGTAAGGTTTCAGCAGAGAAAGAATATCCAATTCATCGTTCAGCCCCTAAGCATGAAGACTTATCAACCTCAACAGAAATGTTAGTAACGGGTATTAAAGTTGTAGATATGATGGAGCCTTATACAAAAGGAGGGAAGACAGGTCTATTTGGTGGAGCAGGTGTTGGGAAGACTGTATTAATTCAAGAATTGATTAGAAATATTGCTACTGAACATGGTGGCTACTCAGTGTTTGCTGGCGTAGGAGAAAGAACTAGAGAAGGTAATGATTTATATAATGAGATGACTGAATCAGGAGTAATTGAAAAAACCACTATGGTTTTTGGACAAATGAATGAGCCGCCTGGCGCAAGGCTAAGAGTAGCGCTTAGTGGTTTAACAATGGCTGAGTATTTTAGAGATGATGAAGGAAAAGATGTATTATTATTTATAGATAATATTTTTCGATTTACACAAGCAGGGTCAGAAGTATCTGCGCTATTAGGAAGAATGCCTTCTGCTGTTGGTTATCAACCTACTCTTGGAACTGAAATGGGTGATTTGCAAGAAAGAATTACTTCTACCAAGAATGGATCTATTACTTCTGTTCAAGCTGTTTATGTTCCAGCAGATGATTTAACTGATCCAGCGCCTGCTACAGCTTTTGCTCATTTAGATGCAACTTCAGTTTTAGAAAGAAAAATAGCTGAATTAGGTATCTATCCTGCTGTTGACCCATTGGCATCAACTTCTAGAATACTAGATCCTCGTGTAATAGGTGACAATCATTATAATATTGCACGTGAAGTTCAAAATATTCTTCAAAAATATAAGGATCTACAAGATATAATTGCAATCTTAGGTATGGATGAATTATCAGATGATGATAAGCTGTCAGTATCTAGAGCACGAAAAATTCAAAGGTTTATGTCGCAGCCGTTTTTTGTGGCAGAGCAATTTACCAATGTTGAAGGCAGGTATGTTGAGCTTGAAGATACAATTGCTGGCTTTACAGCTATTTTGAATGGAGATGTTGATGAATATCCAGAAAATGCCTTTTCATATGTTGGTACAATTGATGAGGCAATTGAAAAAGGTAAAAAATTAGCAGCTTAATGACTCATTATAATTTAGATATAGTAACCCCAATGCAAAATCTTGATGTAATTGAAGTTAATTACCTTCGATGTCCTGGGATTGATGGCTCTTTTGGGATAATGGCCAATCATCAGGATGGTATATTTAGCCTTGATATTGGAGAAATTATGATTCAAAGTAAATCTGATACTAAATTTTATTCAACAAGTGGTGGTTTTGCAGAAATCAATGAAAATGAAGTATGTTTATTAGTTGAAACGATTGAATTATCATCAGATATTGATATTTCCAGGGCTGAATCTGCGTTTCAAAGAGCCAATGAACGTAAGAATAAAAGAAATGAAAAAGACTTTGATGAAGTTCGTATGGAAAATTCGTTATCTAGGGCATTAAATCGATTGCGAGTTGCAAAAAGATAATTTGAGATATAATTATAGATCAACCGCCCGTAAATTTAGGCGGTTTTTTTTTATTAACAACTATGAATAGAAGAACGCATACATGTGGTGAGTTAACGTCTGCTAATATTAATGAAAAAGTCTCATTAAGCGGATGGGTAAATGCTGTTCGGTTTCACGGTCAAGTTGTATTTGTAGATATAAGAGATCGATATGGCAAAACACAGATTGTTTATAATCAGGATAGTTTTAAGGGAGATTTTGAATTAGTTAAAAAATTATCTATGGAAGATGTCCTTTCAGTAATGGGTGTAGTGCAGGAAAGGGATAAAAATGCTATAAATCCAAATATAGCAACAGGTAAGGTTGAAGTTATTATTTCCGATCATGAGATTCTGAATGAATCAGCGCCTCTTCCCTTTATGATTACAGATCGTAACAGTGCAGAAGAAGATCTTAGGTTAAAGTATCGATTCTTAGAATTAAGAACAAATGAATTACAGGATAATATAGAAGTTCGACATAGAACCTATCAAGCAGTACGAACTTTTCTTTCAAATAATGACTTTTTAGAAATCGAAACACCAGTACTTATGAAGTCCACTCCTGAAGGAGCCCGAGATTATTTAGTCCCTAGTAGAATACATAATGGAAAATTTTATGCTTTACCACAATCTCCCCAGATGTATAAGCAACTTTTAATGATTTCTGGATTTGATAGATATTTTCAAATAGTAAAATGTTTTAGAGATGAAGACCTTAGAGCTGATCGTCAACCTGAATTTACCCAAATAGATATAGAGATGTCTTTTGTAGATGAAAATGATGTAATGAGAAAATGCGAGGAATTAACAAGGAACATTTTTAAGGTAGTAAAAAATATTGATTTATTGGATCCCTTTCCAAAAATGACTTATGCTGAGGCAATGTCTAAGTATGGAACAGATTGTCCAGATTTACGTTATGATTTATTGTTGAACGATTTTAAACTTTTTTCTGATAAAAGCGATTTCAAAGCATTTAATTCAGCTGAATCTGTTATGGGAATTGTTATTCCAGATGGAGCTAAATACTCTAGAAAAGAAATTGATCATTTAACTGAACATGTAAAGAGATATAAAGCCAAAGGTTTGGCGTGGATGAAAGCTGATGAAGGGAAATTAAATGGAGGTATTTCCAAGTTTTTTCATGATGATTTGCAGATAGAAATTAGAAATAACTTTAATATAAATGATGGTGATATTCTATTTGTTATTGGTGACAAAATTAAAATTACTCAATTGTCATTGGGCGCACTGCGTATTGCAATTGCTAGAAAAGAAGGATATGTAGAATCAACAGAATTCAAACCAGTTTGGATAACAGATTTTCCTATGTTTGAATATAATGAGGAAGATAAACGCTACCATTCCCTTCAACACCCTTTTACGCAGCCAAAGTCGAATGACTTAAAGAAGTTGCAAGATTCACCAGAAGCTATTCCTTCTAAACAATATGATTTAATAATTAATGGTTATGAAGTAGCAGGCGGTTCAATAAGAATTCATAATTCTGAACAGCAAAAAGCAATTTTTGATATTTTAGGAATTGATAAAAAAGAAGCCAAAGAAAGATTTGGATTTTTTATAGATGCACTTAAATATGGTACTCCACCTCATGGTGGTATAGCATTTGGATTTGATCGATTAGTTATGTTACTAGCTGGTACTAGCAATATCAGAGATGTTATTGCATTTCCTAAAACTACTTCTGCGATGTCATTAATGGATGGGGCACCAAGCTCTGTTTTCAATGATCAGTTAAAGGATTTAGGAATTCAAATTAAAAAATGATTCCTATTCAACGCATCTTTTGTGATGCTTGACTGATATTATGACTTTCATTAATTATTATTCAATTATCCATTTTATAATTTGGTTTATCTATGGGAAATATTTTAATAAAAGCTGGCCATTATTTTTATTTTTATCTGTTGGATGGGAAATAATTGAACTATTTATTCCATTTAGCTTTGCAATTGAAACTATAATGAATAAGATAATGGATATTTTTATAAATATTATTGGATATTCATTTGGTTTATTGTTTAAGAAATAAATATTAATGGTAAATAAAATTATTATTACGGCTTTACGGGATGAGGCTAGTCCAATTATAGATTTTTATAATTTATCAAGAGACACAAAACAATCTGATTTAAAAGTTTATGCAAATAATAAATATAGTCTTTTAATAACGGGAGTAGGTAGAAAAAAAGTATCAAACACATTGCCTATTTATCTTAAAAGAATATATAACCCTGATAGTATATTAATAAATATTGGTATTGCAGGAGGAAATCCTCATTCTACTAAAATAGGTAATATGTATTATATAGATAAATTAACTAGTGAATTATCTAACAATGAATATTCTTTTCCTGTAATAGATAAAATTAATATTGATAAAATTGGTTTAATAACTGTAGAAAAGAATATTAATAAAAATGATAACAAAATTTATAAAGAATTAGTCGATATGGAAGCAGCAGTAATCACTGATATTGCAATAAAATATTGTGACATAACTAAAATTAAAATCTTAAAAATTGTTTCTGATCATATGAATAATATAGATTGGTCAAATTTGAATATTAGAAAATTGATACAATCAAATATAGATTCAATATCAAATATAATTAAACTATACGAATGATATTGACTAAGTCATTCAAAAAGAATTGTAGCATCACGTAATAACTGTTTAGCTTTTTCTTGTTCAAAAAGATTCTCGGGCATAGCATCTGGCAACAATGATGGATCTCCATTAATAATAAATTGTAAATCTTCTTCAAACAATTCACGATTTCCTAATTTAGTATGGTAGTATCGTGCCCTTAAAAATCTTGTCCCAAAAAAGTTTGGATTATCTAATAAAGATTGATCAAAATTTAATCTTGCCCTATCAAGAGGTACGCCAGGTAACCTAGAATAAAACATACCAAAAAATCTTGCAGGACCACCATAATAATAATCTCCATCCAATGTTGAAATTCGATGCATTGCAACCTCAAGTATTTCCCTTGAATTTATTCTATCAATAACTGGTTTATTAATTAAAAATTTTCCGTGATTAATAGACCACCAAAATAGAACGCCAATTGTTTCAATTGGAGCTTTCTTAATTGCTTCTAATTTAATTTTATTGATTTCAAATTTTGTTGTATCTAAAAATGTTTGAAAGTATTTGGAATTTTCGAATCCTTTCAATGCTGATTTGGCACCCTTCAAGAGTAAACTATCGCGCTTGCTTAAATCTGATTCAAGGTAATGTGCTTGAAAAAAATATGCTTCGCTAAGTGATGCGGCTAGATTTAAATCTTCTTTATTTAGTTCGAAAGCCTTTTTATAAAATAATACTGCTAATTTTGCACTTTTATGGTTAGCCCTTTTCCCCCAATATGCATTTCCCTGATTAATAAGGGAGGTCGCATTCATTTTATTGGTACTTGATTTTGTAGGTAAATAACTACAGTTAATCAGTATAATTGTAAAAATTGAAACTATATATAAATTCTTCATTTTAATGGGTTTCTATTGTACTAAAATTATTTAAACAAGGGATTAATTAATAATGGATAATAATATTTATGACATAAATTAATATTTAATTTTACAAGATGGATAAGACAATTGATATTAGAGGTCTAGACTTAGCTATACTGTTTGGACCAGCAGATTCTCATTTAAAGATAATAGAAGACTCATTTGGAGTTAAAACTGTTATCAGAAATGATATAATAAAAATTTCTGGAGATAAGAGTAAGATCCCTCTTGCAAAAGAAATTATACATGAGATGAAGCAAACTTTAGGTAGAAAGGGTTCTATTAATTTAAAAGATGTAAAACAATTAATTGATATTATATCTATTGATAATGGGCATGACAATCAACTTCCTAAAGAAGTAATCCATTATGGAAGAAAAGGCGCTATTGTTGCCCGCTCAGAAGGTCAGCATGCATATATAGATACAGTGAATAGTAATGATATAGTTTTGAGTGTTGGTCCTGCAGGAACCGGTAAAACATATATAGCCGTTGCATTTGCAATTGCTGCTCTTGAAAATAGTGATGTTGATCGTATTGTATTATGTCGTCCTGCTGTTGAAGCTGGTGAAAGTTTAGGTTTTTTACCTGGGGATTTAAAAGAGAAGGTAGATCCATATCTCACCCCGCTTTATGATGCATTAGGCGATATAATGCCAAAACCTAAATTAAAAAGGGTTTTATCTGATGGAACAATTGAGATAATTCCTTTAGCATATATGAGAGGTAGAACATTAAATAATGCATTTATGATACTAGATGAAGCTCAAAATGCAACCCCGATGCAAATGAAAATGTTTTTAACAAGATTAGGTGTTAATTCAAAAGCAATTATTACAGGTGATATAACACAAATTGACTTACCAATGAAAACGGATTCTGGACTAATACAAGTAGTAAAAATTCTTAAAGGAATTGATGGTATAGGATTAGTAAAGTTAACTGAGAGTGATGTTGTTAGGCATAAGTTAGTTAAAGATATTATTCTTGCTTATGATAAATCAATAAGGACTAAGTAAGAGATTTAACTTAATAACTATGAAAGTAATATAGATTAAATAACAATGAGCAAACAAAATAGTGTAGTTATTGTTTCAGCTAAACGGTCACCAATAGGATCGTTCCAGGGAGCTATTTCTTCAGTACCAGCTACAAAATTGGGATCTTTAGTTATATCAAAAATCTTAGAGGAAACCATGATCGATTGCTTGCTTATTGATGAGGTTATTATGGGCAATGTGCTTTCCGCAGGTGTAGGGCAAGCACCTGCTCGACAAGCTGCACTTTCTTCCGGGTTGCCTGATACTGTAGAATGCCTTACTATAAATAAGATGTGTGGATCAGGATTAAAGGCAGTAATGTTAGCCGCACAAGCAATTCAAGTTAAAGATGCTAATGTAATTATAGCTGGAGGTTTTGAAAATATGAGTAAAGCTCCGTATTTAATCCCAAAAGCTAGAAATGGTTATAGATTAGGTCATGGAGATTTAATTGATAGTATGATTACTGATGGATTATGGGATGTATATAATGATATGCATATGGGTAGTTGTGCAGAAATTTGTGCAAGAGATAGAAATTATAGTATCAGTGATCAAAATGATTTCGCAAAAGAATCTTATCGAAGGGCAATCGATGCTCAAAAAAAAGGTGTATTTAATAATGAAATAATATCTATAGATATAAAAAATAAAAATAATACTGTTACATTTAATAATGATGAAGAACCCGAAAAAGTTAACTTTGAAAAAATGGATACATTAAAACCAGTTTTTGAAGAAGATGGTACTATAACTGCTGCTAATGCTTCAAAGATTAATGATGGTGCTGCATGCTTATTATTAATGAGTGAAAACAGAGCATCAGAATTGGGTTTCAAACCCCTTGCGCGTATTATTTCTCAAGCTTCTGCTGCCCATGATCCAAAATGGTTTACTACAGCCCCAATTGAAGCGATAAAGAAAGTTCTCTCGAAAGTGGATATGGAAGTTGATGATATTGATTTATGGGAAATCAATGAAGCATTCGCTCCAGTTCCGATGTCTGTAATAGATGATTATAATTTAGACTATAAGAAAGTTAATATTAATGGAGGTGCTATTGCATTAGGGCATCCAATTGGAGCGAGTGGTGCTAGAATATTGACAACCCTAACTCATGCATTGCATCAGAAAGAGAAAGCTATAGGTTTGGCAACTTTATGTATTGGAGGAGGAGAAGCCTCTGCACTAATTATAGAAAGATTAAATTGATTTTAACAGAACAACAAGAATTAGTTCGCAGAAGTGCACAAGAATTTGCTTCTAAACATCTAGAACCTGGAGCAATTAAAAGAGATGATAATGCTGAGTTTCCTCATCAAGAGGTTAAAATGATGGGTGATTTAGGATATATGGGTATTATGGTTCCTGAGGAATGGGATGGTGCAGGAATGGATACTATTAGTTATTCATTGATTATAGAAGAGATATCAAGAATTGATGCAGCTGCAGGTGTTATTGTATCTGTGAATAATAGTTTAGTATGCCAGATATTTGTTAATTATGGAAATGATTTTCAAAATGAAACATTTTTAAAAGGGTTAGCAAAAGGTGATTTATTAGGTGCTTTTTCTTTAAGTGAACCCCAATCAGGTTCTGATGCAAGTAACATGAAAACTGTAGCAGAAAAAGATGGAAGTCATTATATATTAAATGGCACAAAGAACTGGGTCACTAATGGTATCAACTCTGATTTAGTTATCGTTATGGCTGTTACAGATCAATCAAAGGGTTATAAAGGAATTTCTGCATTTATTGTTCCAAAAGATCTTGATGGAATTTCATTAGGGAATAAAGAAGATAAGTTAGGGATTCGTTCGTCAGATACATGTGAAATACATTTTGATAATTGTCGTGTGCCAATTGAAAATTTAATTAGCGATGAAGGAGAGGGTTACCGTATTGCGTTAAATACTCTTGATGGAGGTAGGATTGGAATATCATCACAGGCTTTAGGTATTGCGCAAGCTGCTTTAGATAAATCAAAATCCTATGCAAAAGAAAGAAAACAATTTGGTAGAGCTATTGCAGATTTTGGAGCCATAAAAGATAAGATATCATCTATGGGAACAAATATTGAAGCTTCTCGTCTTTTAATTCATAATGCTGCAAAATTAAAGGATATGCATAAACCTTTTACTAAAGAAGCAGCAATGGCAAAGCTTTTTTCGTCACAGACAGCTATGGATGCTGCAACCGATTGCGTACAAATTTTTGGAGGATATGGTTATATGCAGGATTATGGAGTAGAACGTTTAATGAGAGATGCAAAAATTACCCAGATTTATGAAGGAACTACTGAAATTCAGAAAATGGTAATTGCAAGAGAATTATTAGAGGATTAATTAATGATTAAAATAGATTGGGATAGCTTAGGATTTAATGTAATTGAGACCAAAAGTATGTTTAAGGCGACTTGTAAATATGGAGAGACTTGGAAAGAAGGTGGGCTAGTTCCATATGGAAAAATTGAATTATCTCCAGCTGCTGGTGTTTTAAATTATGGACAAGGATGTTTTGAAGGGACAAAAGCATTTAGGACAGTTAATAATCGAGTTGTTCTATTTCGAATTGATTTAAATGCTAAGCGAATGGCTAAATCTACAAAGCGATTATGTATTCCGCAGATGGATAGCACTTTTTTTATTAATGCTGTTAAGGAAACAGTTTTGGATAATATCGATTATGTTCCACCACGTAATAAAGGAGCTCTTTACATAAGGCCAATAGTATGGGGAACTTCTGCAGCTATTGGTGTAAAACCTGTTGAAGAATATACCTTTATGATTTTTGTTTCTCCTGTAGGCCCTTATTTTAAGAACGGTGTAAGGCCATTAAATCTTAAGATTAATAAAGACTTTCATCGTGCGGCTCCAAAAGGGATAGGCAATGCTAAGGCTATAGGTAATTATTCAGCTTCTTTATATCCTCTAACTGAGGCAAAGAGCGAAGGATTCGATGAAGTACTTTATTTAGATGCGAAAGATGATACATTTTTAGAAGAAGTTGGGTCAGCAAATTTATTCTTGATAAAAGATAAAAAATTAATAACGCCAAAATTAAGAGGTAGTATCCTTAATGGTGTAACACGTGATTCTGTATTAAAGATTGCTAAAGATAAATTAGGGTTTGATACAATTGAGGCTGACATTACACTAAAAGAATTATATAATTCAGATGAAGTGTTTTGTACAGGTACTGCTGTATCAGTAACTCCAGTTGGATCTATATCTGAAAATGATGAAGTTCATTCATTTTGTGATGGTAAAATTGGTTCTTATACAAGGAAGTTAAAAGAAATATTAGTTGGTATTCAGCGTGAAGAGATAAATGATGATTTTGGTTGGTTATTTCCTTTAAAATAATGAGAAAATATCATGCATCCTCGTAGAACAGCTAGAGAAAGTATCTTAGGGGCACTATATGCGTATGAACTTACTGGAGAAGAAAAAGCTAAAGTTTTGGTTGATATATTTGAAAGGAATAGCTTTGATGAAGAGACTAAATCATACATTTCTGATCTCTACAATAATATTGTTGATAATAAAAATTGGGCAGAGGATCTAATCTCTGATAATTTAGATAACTGGAAATTGGAAAGAGTTGCAACGCTAGATCAATTAATTATGCGGATTGCAATTAATGAAATTTACTTTAATGAAGATATTCCACCTAAAGTATCTATTAGTGAAGCAATTGAAATAGCAAAAATTTATAGTACAGAAGATAGCTCTAGTTTTGTAAATGGCGTTTTAGATTCAGTTTATAAAAACAAACTTGATTCTGATTAATTAGAAAATTAAAACTAATATTATGTTACAAAATATATTAACCAAAATTTTTGGAACAAAATCGGACAGAGATACAAAAGTATTGTTACCCATTGTTGATGAAATAAATACAATTTATAAATCTCTAAAATTAAAATCAGACGAAGAATTAGCAAACAGAACACTACAGTTTAAAGATGAAATTTTAGATAAAAGAAAAGAAGCGAAAAAATATGCAAATGAGCAGATTGCTGATAAAGAAGAATCAAAAAAATATATTTTAAAAGTAGAGCAAGATAAGCTAAATGCAATCTTACCTGAAGCATTTGCAATGGTAAAAGAAACTTGCAGAAGAATGATGGGAAAAACTTATCATGTTATGAATCAAGAAATTAAATGGGAAATGATACCATATGACGTCCAGATATTAGGAGGAATTGTTCTTCATCAAGGGAAAGTTTCTGAGATGAAAACAGGAGAAGGAAAAACACTTGTAGCCACGATGCCTTTGTATTTGAATGCTCTTACAGGTAGAGGTTCTCATTTAGTCACTGTTAATGACTATTTAGCTCAAAGAGATGCTGAGTGGATGGGTGAGGTATATGAGAACTTAGGCTTAACTGTAGGATACATTTTGAATTCTATGGATAATAGAGAAAGAAAAGCTGCCTATGATTGTGATATAACTTATGGGACAAATAATGAATATGGCTTTGATTATTTACGAGATAATATGGCTTTATCTAAGGATGATCAGGTGCAAAGAGACCATGCTTTTGTAATTGTTGATGAAGTTGATAGCGTATTAATTGATGAAGCCCGAACACCATTGATTATCTCTGGTAGCGTAGATACTCCTGTTGATACAACATATAAAGAGTTAAAGCCGATGGTGCAAAATCTTATTCGAAAACAAAACACTCTTATTACAGGATTAGTTACAGATGCAGTTAATTATATGGAAAATGAAAAATTAGATGAAGCTGGATTAAAACTTTTACAAGCAAATAGAGGAATGCCAAAACACCCAAAAGTGATGAAGGTATTTCAGGAAAAAGGAACAAAAAAACTCGCTCATGATGTCGAATCAGAATTTATAAGAGATAAAAAGTTACATGAAGTTGATGATGACTTATATTTTAGTATTGATGAAAAAACTCATGTAATAGATATCACAGATAAAGGACGCGAATCACTATCACCTAATGATCCGGAAATGTTTGTTATACCCGACCTCGGTGAATTATTGCATGAGATTGATGAGAAAAAGGAACTGAGTTCGTTAGAGAACAAACAACTTAAAGAAAAAGCGCATCAAGAGCATGCAGAACAAAGTTCTCGAATCCACAATATCAGTCAATTATTGCGTGCCTATACTTTATATGAAAAAGATGTAGAATATGTTCTACAAGATGGAAAGGTACAGATTGTTGATGAATTTACAGGAAGAATTTTAGCTGGCCGAAGATATAGCGATGGCCTTCATCAAGCTTTAGAAGCAAAGGAAAATGTAACTATTGAAAGAGAGACTCAGACTCTTGCAACAATTACCATTCAAAATTATTTTCGTATGTATGATAATCTAGCTGGTATGACTGGAACAGCTGAAACTGAGGCTGAAGAATTAGGAAGTATATATAGTTTAGATGTTGTTGTAATTCCTACCCACCGTGAAATTGTTAGAGATGATCGAGATGATCTAATTTATAAGACTAAACGCGAAAAATATTCTGCTGTAATAGATGAAATTGCGGATTGTTTTAAAAGAGGGCAGCCAACATTAGTTGGTACAATAGCTGTAGATTCTTCTGAGTTACTATCAAGGATGTTAAAACAACGCGGAATTCCACATAATGTTCTGAATGCAAAACAGAATAAAAGTGAAGCAGAAATTGTTGCGCGAGCAGGCCAAAAAGGAGCTGTAACAATTGCGACCAATATGGCTGGTAGAGGTACAGATATTAAATTAGGTGAGGGCATTAAAGAGTTAGGTGGATTACATATATTGGGTACTGAGCGTCATGAATCAAGGCGAATAGATTTGCAATTACGTGGGAGATCTGGAAGACAAGGCGATCCTGGTTCATCACAATTTTACCTTAGTCTAGAAGATGATTTAATGCGTTTATTTAATTCTGAAAGAGTTGCATCAATTATGGATCGTATGGGAATTGAAGAAGGTGAAGTAATTACACATAAAATGGTAACTCGTGCTATACAAAATGCTCAGAAAAAAGTTGAAGGTCGTAATTTTGGTATTCGGAAGCATCTATTAGAGTATGATGATGTCATGAATCAACAACGTCAAGTTGTATATGATTTAAGAAATAATGCATTAAAAGGTAATGACTTACGTGATTCTATCCCTGAATTAATATATGACTATGTTGATGATGAGTTAGGAACTGATTCAGATCAAGACTATGAACTGTTGGATTGGGAAAGTATAGAACAAAATTTTTCATCAGTTCTTTTGATAGATATAGATCACAGCAAATTTGATTTAGACACTGATTTTGAAAATGTTAAAAGTAAAATTATAGATAAAGCCATGGAAGTGTATGCCGCAAGAGAGTCATTGTTACCGGAAGATGTAATGCGCGGGTTTGAGCGTTTTGTTGTACTAAGATCTATTGATGAAAAATGGAAAGATCATCTCTATGCGATGGATCAGTTAAGAGAAGGTATTAACTTAAGAGCATATGGACAAAAAAATCCGTTGTTAGAATATAAATCTGAAGGATTTTATATGTTTAAAGATATGATGTCGAATACCACTCAAATAACTTTGCAGAGATTATTTAGAACTAAAATTCAAGGGATGGATGAAGCTCCTAGTGTGCAAGGGGGCCCAGCAAAGAATATGCAAATGAAGCATCAAGATTCTACCGGTCTTGGTTTTACGCCTATTAAAGAAAACGCCCAGTCTCAAAATCAACCCCAACAAGCATCTAGAAAACCTATTGTATCAGATAAAAAAGTTGGTAGGAATGAAAAGGTTGAGGTAATTAGTCCAAGTGGACAGCGTGAAACTATCAAATACAAAAAACTTCAGAATTATTTAAATCGAGGATATACTCAGGCTTAAATAATAAAGTTTTTATGATGTGATATAGATCATAAGAAAAAATAATAACAATGGATAATTTTAGTAATGTATGTACTTTCAGCACCTAATTAAAGTTGTTATCGGTTTGTTCAGTAAAAGCACTATATGCTGAGCATTTGTTAAATAAATAATAACGATTGGAAAAATGATAAATAAAAATATTATATTTTTTATTTCTTTATCTCTTGGCATTCTTTCTGCTCAATTATCAGTATCATTGGGCAATGTTGAGTATTCCGGGTATTCTTCAGATATTGAAGTGCCAGTTATTATTAATAACCCTAACAATTCTATCTCTGGAATGCAATTTGACTTAATGATCTATCCAGATATCATATCACCTTTCAATGTTAGCGCGTATGGATCGCCTACTGGTTTTACTGCTGATATGAACCAACTCTCTACAGGTGGATATAGATTTTTATTGTTTAATGCTGCAAATGCATCTTCTATTCCTGCAAATTCTGATACAATTATGGTCATTCATTTTAATGGCTCATCAATTCCTTCCGCTGTAATTGATTTAGGAATATCTAATTTAACTGTTTCAGATAGTTCTGGTGGTGAATTATCATCTACAAGTTCAAATGGAATGATTTCAATCGGCAATGTTGTAGGTTTAATGATGAATTCTGATAGTGGTGATGTAACAGAATCTGTTCATATACAAGTAAGTATGGTTAATAATGGTACGGTTGGCGGATTACAATTTGACTTATTGGATACACCAGATAATTTATCTATTGATAGTCTTTGGACGACGGATCGTACAGATAATTTTACAATTTCTAGTACAGGTATAGGTACGGGTGCAAGGGTTATAATGTATAGTACATCTAATAATAATGTTTCTCCAGGGGATGGTCCAGTATTAAATATTAGATATCTTGTGAATTATAATGCATATGGAGGAGATGTCTTAATTGCATTTGATGAGGTAACTGTTTCGGATAGTATTGGTGGTATATATTGGATTTCAGAATTAGATACAGGAAAAGTAACGGTTTTTCCAGGATATATGGAGGAACCTCATAATTTAATTGCAGTATCTGGTTTGGATGCTGAAGTGCCGTTGAGCTGGAATCCTCCGCTAGGCCCAGTTCCTCCCACTGTACCATTTACAATTGAGATTTTAACAGATGGTTATCCAGGAGAGACATCTTGGGATTTAACCCATGTTGATGGGGATAGTGTAGTGGCGAGTATTTTTACAGGTGAATTACTTGATATAGAAACACTATATACCTGGGATTTAAATATTCCTTCAGGAGCACATGTTTTTACGATATATGATTCGTATGGAGATGGTATATGTTGTGGTTATGGGGAAGGATATTATCGATTATTATTAAATGGAGCTGAGATTGCAAGTGGCGGTGAATTTGAAGCATCTGAAAGTGTTACATTTAATACTTCTGATGG